>NZ_PJBM01000134.1:0-17586 GCF_002836075.1 Shewanella sp. GutDb-MelDb
GTTATCAACAGTAGCGCACGGCTCTTTAAGAGCCATTCCCCTAGACCCAGAACAATTGGAATAGTTTTGGGTCTCTTTTTACCTAAAATTTGTCGTTAAAAGTACTGAAGGGAAATCACCAATGTGGTTATCTTCCGACTATACGCGCCGCATCTTTGAACAAGTTAAAGAAGTTCTCAGTCGTATACTCAGCAAGATCAGAGTATTTTTCGCCCCTGAGCTCGGCAACAAACTCAGCAACATCACGCACAAAAGCGGGTTGATTCTCTTGGCCTCGATGAGGCACAGGTGCTAAATAAGGAGAATCGGTCTCTACAAGTAGTCTATCTTTAGGGACTTTCCTAATGACGCTACGCAGATCACCTGCATTCTTGAAAGTGACAATACCTGAAACCGAAATGTAAAAGCCCATATCAATTGCAGCTTTCGCCATTTCCCAATTCTCAGTAAAGCAGTGCAATACGCCACCGACGGTGTCTGCATTGCCGCGCTTGAGAAAATTAATGGTATCTTCCCTTGCATCACGGGTATGAATAATCAGTGGTTTTTTGACTTTAACGGCGAGATCTATCTGTTGTTCAAAACATGATTGCTGTAACGCTTTAGTTTCATTGGCATAGAAATAATCTAAGCCTGTCTCTCCTATCGCCACCACTTTTTCATCGCGTGCAAACTGCTCTATCTCTTCAACATTTAATCCGTCTTGCACATCGAGCGGGTGCACTCCAGCAGACAGAAAAACCTCATCAAATGAAGCCATTTTTTGCTTCATCTCTAGAAAACCTTGCTGCCTAACGTTTACGCACAAAAAATACGCGATATCACGCGCTTTGGCTGCATTAATAATGTTGGTTAATGCATCTTGATCGGGGGCAGTTTTGAGGCGGTCTAAATGACAATGTGAATCGATAAGCACTGGAGAGTCCTACTTTCTAAAAGGAGAGCAAGTCTACCGAGCTACATGGTGCAGGTCAAATTTCCAGATGCTAGTTCTGCAGAAAGCAGCTTTTCAATGTGGTGTTTGTGCATGTCTGGCTCGGAAATGATTTTGACCCCGATACCTGCAGGCCGTCCGCCAGAGGCGCCTAAAGGGTTAATCCAAACCACGATGCCCTCAAACTGCATTCTTTCCGTTGAACCAGGCAGGTGATAAGCCACGGACAGCGATTGTCCAAGGAAAAAACTCTCTGTAGTGCCAACAAATAAGCCCGCTGGTTTTATAAAAGGCATATAAGCCCTGTATAGTTGATGCAAGGTATCAAAGTTGACAACAAGATTAGTCATAATTATTTAGCGGTCCAATAACGTAACGTATTCAATGATTATGCCTTCAAACAATCCCAATACATTCACGGTTGGCATGACTGATAAGCGTACTTCTTGCTGCATGATCTTAGCTGCAAAAGTGGCGAGTGATGAGCGGATCAATGGATCCATGGTCTGATCTTTTACAAGCTTTCGATGCAGCACAAGATATAAAACCTTAATCGCGTCAGAAACTTGCTTCTCATTCACATTTTGTAAACTAGCACAGAGCTGAGCTGACGACAAACTTTGTATCCAACCTTTTCTGAAGTCCAACAAGCTCTGGTAACGGCCACTTTCGATAGCTGACACTATCGCTAATGGTCCACCGACGACGGGTAAACACCAGCTGTAATCATCAGCCACCTTTAGTTCTTCATTAAGCCAGCTCTTTACCTCCAGTCTTGAAGGGAGCCTGACTTGGATCCGTTGGCAGCGGCTGCTAATCGTCGCCATTAACCGACTAGGTGAATTTGCCTGTAAAAAAAGAAGGGTATCTTTACCTGGTTCCTCTAAGGTTTTAAGTAATGCATTTGCAGAAGCTTGATTAAGGCGTTCACAATTAAGGATCACAGCGATTCGGCGGCCACCTTGCTGAGCAGTAGTGGTCAGTTTCTGGCATAACGCCCGGATTTGATCAACTTTAATCTGTGCACCATCGGCTTCAATTTTATAAAAGTCAGGATGACTACCCGCT
This sequence comes from Shewanella sp. GutDb-MelDb, assembly GCF_002836075.1. Lineage (NCBI taxonomy): Bacteria > Pseudomonadati > Pseudomonadota > Gammaproteobacteria > Alteromonadales > Shewanellaceae > Shewanella > Shewanella sp. GutDb-MelDb. Next base: position 2,003 of record NZ_PJBM01000134.1, read on the forward strand.
TCTATTAGCTGACACGCTTTACAAAACCCACAAGCGCCAGAAATCCCTACTTGACTGCATAATGACGCTTTAGCAAGATCTAACGCTAACACTTCACCGCCATAACCGGCGTCTAGTCCAATGAGATAAGCATGTGCGACTTGTTGACGGCCTAATTGCGCTTGAAACTCATCGCTTGCGCCCTGCAACCACGGTAAATACTGCATATTACCAAGCCTGATCTTGAAGTACTGCAATGATATCTTTATGCACTGCCGCCATACTCTGGCTCGCATCAACGATCATAATAGAATCATCGTTGTCAGCATAAGACAAAAACGTCGCTCGGGTTCGGTTAAAAAACGCAATCTCTTGCTGCTCGATTCGGTCCAACTCGCCACGGTTGGCAGCGCGAGCTAAACCCAGCGTCGGGTCAATATCGAGGTAAAGCGTTAAATCCGGTTTAAACCCTTTTAAAGTCGCCTCACTAATGGCCGAAACCAATGGCATTAAACCACGCCCACCGCCTTGATATGCAAGCGATGAAAGGTTGTGCCTATCACCCAGTACCCATTTCCCCTCTGCAAGAGATGGCTTAATCACATTCGCGACCAATTGAGCTCTGGCGGCATAAAATATGAGGCATTCAGCTTCATCGCATAATGGGTCAGACTCATTGGCAATTTTGACTAAATCACGCATCTGTTCAGCTAAAGGCGTACCGCCTGGCTCGCGGGTGCATACCGGCGCTTGGCCAGTGTGTTTTTCAATAAAATCGCGTACTAATGCGATTGCACTGGATTTACCAGCCCCTTCAAGCCCTTCTATGACAATAAACTTTGCTTTTTTAGCCACGGTTGATTCAGTGTTCATCGATTTCTCTGATATTTATTCACTGCTCGGTTATGTTCTAACAGTGTTTTTGAAAATACATGGCTACCATCATTTTGTGAGACAAAATAAAGGTAATTAACATCAGCTGGATTGGCTGCTGCATGCAAAGCCGCAAGACTCGGAGCGGCAATTGGCGTTGGTGGTAGCCCGTTAATTCTATAAGTGTTAAAAGCCGTTTGCTCGCGCAGATCTTTACGGGTGATATTACCTTGGTAACGTTCCCCCATGCCATAAATGACCGTAGGATCAGTCTGCAAGCGCATGCCTTTGCGCAAACGATTAATAAAGACCGCAGATATCCAGGGTCTTTCACTCGCTTTACCCGTTTCTTTTTCAATAATTGACGCGAGTATTAATAGTTCATACGGTGACTTAAGCGGTAAGCCTGCTTGCCGACTGTCCCATGCTTTTTCGAGTTCTACTTGCATCTTGCGATAGCTTTCTCGCAATAATGTGTTGGCAGAACTGTGTGCCCTGTAATGGTAGGTATCAGGGAAAAACTTCCCTTCTGGCAATCCGGAATTATCACCATTATTCATTAATATATTGGTAAATAGCGCGTCGTCAAACCTTAACTTTTGTTGCTCTGATAATTGCACCCGCCACTCTTTTACGGTTTGCCCTTCCAGTAACGTCAGCGCAAATGATTTTTCATTTCCTGCCACTAGCTTTTCAAGCAAACTGTTGACAGTCTCTTGTGGAACGACTTCGTATAAGCCTGACTTTATTTGTGCTAATGCGGGGTTAAGACGCACTAACCACTTTAATTTCCAACCCTCTTCTATTAACTTTTTCTGGGTTAATATGTTGGTAAACTGATTAAATGATGTGCCTCTTTTAATCTCTAATTCTTGTGCGTTTACGACATTGAGTTGTGTTTGACCAAACGTCATTAACGTTTGGTAACCCCAATAGCCACCCACTGCGGTAATGGTGAGTAGCGTAAAACTTGTTGCTAGAAAACCAATTAAGAATTTTTTCATAATGTCAGATCAAGCTGCTCTCTTAATAATGAAGTGTAAGGCGCTATTTTAAAGGACTGTTGGTCTATTCTATTGATATCAACAACCCCGAGTAAACTGTTGGTCATGAAAACATGTTTCACTTGAGACAGTATATCAACATTTATTTCAGTCACCGATACCGAAAATTTCATCTCTAGCAATTGATAAATCACTTGTTCTCTCATCATGCCCGCCACTCCGGCATAGGAAAACTGAGGTGTTACGATGCCGGCATCGGTTTCAAAAAACAGATTAGCCATTGAAGATTCGATAATATTTTTATTGCTATCAAGTACTAACCAGTCATCGATCCCATTGGCTAAAGCAACCGACTTAATTAACACTTGCTCAAGTCGATTACAGTGCTTAATGCCCGCCAAGCGAGGTTGCCTTGCCAGTAACACATCCGATGATTGTAAGCTGATGCCCGTTTTTTGCCAATGTTGGTAAATATCAGGGAAAGGATGAACGGATACGATTTCAGTTATCGATGGGTTTGAATTTGGCGGCGTATAGCCACGTCCACCCACACCACGAGACAATAGTATTTTGAGGCATGACTGAGGGTTATCTATAGCGCACTGCAACAACCGCTCTCTCAGCGCCGCTGTTGGTTGCCATTGAAAGCCTAACCGCTGTGCACCTTGGGTTAATCGCAAAAAGTGAGATTCAATAAATTGAATCTCACTTTTGTTGACTCGCATTGTTGCAAATAAACCATCGCCGTAGGCTAATCCCCGATCAAGAGGACTAATAGTGGCATCAGGTTGTCCATTAACCCAAACTACCGACATTTAGTTATCCTGGCTAATTCTGCTAGCGACTGCATTTTGCTGATCTTTGTACTTTGCACTCTTACGTTTATTGTAAGGTCTAGCAACAGGCTGAGACAAACGTTCAAAGTTAAGCGCGCCGATCGTCATATTAGGCTTAAGAGCCAATGGCAATTTACCACTGTTAAAAAACTCTAATACGATTTTTCCTTGCCAACCCGGATCAATGCGATGCGCGGTAACGTGGACCATTAACCCTAAACGGGCCAGCGATGAACGACCATCTAACCAACCGACAATATCTGCTGGTAAAGTAACTTCCTCATGAGTGACCGACAGTGCAAGTTCACCTGGATGCAAGAAGAATGATTGATCTTCTGCTATCACAATGGTTTCACTCATTACTCTATCAAGTGCTTGCTGCATTTCTGCACTCGGGCCGCTTAAATCAATAAAAGGGGCAGTGTGATCTTTAAATACGCGAAATTCATTGCCTAATTTAACGTCAACACTCACACCACTTATCGCCTCAGCGCAGGGCCGAGGCTCCATAACGATAGTGCCATTATCTAAACATTCTTCAATTTCAATATCTGTCAAACGCATAATCGTTAAGGTCCCTTATACTGATTTTTTAGGTTACTTTTACTTAACTAGAAGGTGCTGTATTCGTGCCTTTAAAATATCGGTCGCAATACGGTTCTTACCGCCACGAGGTACAATAATATCTGCGTATTGTTTTGACGGTTCAATGAATTGTAAAAACATCGGTCGTACCGTCTCGGTGTACTGTGCCATCACCGATTCCATTGTTCTACCACGTTCAGCTACGTCACGGGAGAGTCTGCGCATAAAACAGATATCGAGTGGAGTATCCATAAATACACTCGCATCCATTTGCTCACGCAAAGCAGGGTCAGTAAGCAGTAGGATCCCTTCAAGAATAATCACTTTCTTAGGGGTTAAGGTTACTTTCTCATCAGTACGAGTATGTTCGTTATAGCTATAAACTGGAATATCAACAGCGTTGCCTTCTTTGAGCGCACGTAAATGCTTACAAAGTAACTCGTGATCAAGCGCTTTAGGATGATCGTAGTTAGTTAAAACACGTTCATCCATCGACATATGACCTTGGTCACGATAGTAAGCATCTTCAGCAATAACACCAATTTGATCAGTGCCTAAATCACGGCATAACTCTTCATAAATCGTTTTGGCAATAAGACTCTTACCTGAGGCCGATGCGCCTGCAATTGCGATTACAACACATTGTTTTGAATTCATTTTAAAATCTACTCATCGTCCGATATGCTTATTGACACTTTAGATTGCGCTTGGCATAACGCAAGTTGAGCGCCCACTTTGCGGGCTATTTCACGATACATGCTAGAAACCTGACACTCGCTATCAGCGACTACCGTGGGTATTCCTTTATCGACATCTTCTCGAATATTTAACTGTAATGGCAACTGCCCCAATAATGGAACATTGTAACGAGTTGCCATTTTTTCGCCGCCATCAGCGCCGAAAGGATGATCTTTATGACCGCATTCAGGGCATAAATGAAAACTCATGTTTTCAACAATACCGAGTACTGGAATATTGACCTTTTGGAACATATTCACGCCTTTTTTAGCGTCAGCCAAGGCAATATCTTGCGGTGTTGTTACAATGACGGCGCCACTTACCGGTACTTTTTGCGATAAGGTGAGCTGGATATCACCTGTTCCTGGTGGCATATCGATCACCATATAATCCAACTCTGGCCATTCGGTCTCAGTCAGTAATTGAATCAATGCACCCGCTGCCATTGGACCACGCCATACAGCTGCTTGGTCACCATCTAGCATAAAACCTATCGATTGCGCAGAAATGCCATGAGCTTTGGCGGCAGTCATTATCTTTCCATCCGGAGAGACAGGTTTAAAACCTTCAACGCCTAGCATCATAGGAATGGATGGACCATAAATGTCAGCATCCAAAATACCCACGCGGGCACCTTCTGCTGCCAGCGCTAATGCAAGGTTGACAGCCGTTGTTGACTTACCTACACCGCCTTTACCTGATGCAACCGCAATAATCTGGCGTATATTTGGCAGAGGTTCTACTGCACTGATCGCTGATACAGTATCTGGCTGAAAATCGATTTCACACTCTACTTCATCAATTGCATCTAATACCGCTAACTCTTTTGTTACCGCCATGACGATATCTTGATATTGCGTTTGGCATGGGTACGAGTAACAAAGGCCCAATTGCAAGCGTTTACCTTCAATTGCAAGGCTAGTCACCATGCCGGCACTTAAAAAGCTTTTGTTTAAATATGGATCTTGGAACGCATCAAGAATGGCTAGAACAGGAACGAGAAGATCATCACTGAGATGATAATTTGGGTGAGATGAAGACAAAATGTAGACCCCCTAAATATGATTTGCGCAATTGTACCAGAATTTTAGGTAAACATTAGTTTAGATTTACCACAGTTACGCTAGGTTTTGATGAAACTCAGCATTGGATCGGTTAGTATCTATTCCATTCTATTTAGGTTCCCAGCGATTTCGAGAAAAGATGGCCAATTCACAACGTAAAATCTTAGTCACTAGTGCACTTCCGTATGCCAATGGTCCGATCCATTTAGGCCATATGCTTGAGTATATTCAAACCGATATTTGGTCACGTTTTCAAAAGTTACGTGGACATGAATGTCACTATATCTGTGCGGATGATGCTCATGGCACGCCAATTATGCTTAAAGCACAGCAGATGGGCATTGCACCAGAAGAGATGATTGCTCAAGTACAAAAAGAGCATGAAAAAGATTTTGCTGATTTCAATATTCAATTTGATAATTTCCACAGCACTCACAGCGAAGAAAACCGTGAACTTGCCAATGAAATTTACCTCAAGTTACGTGATGCGGGTTATATAAAAACCAAAACGATTTCACAGTTATTCGATCCAGAAAAGTTAATGTTCTTGCCAGACCGATTTGTCAAAGGCACTTGCCCAAAATGTAAAAGTGAAGACCAATACGGTGATAACTGTGACAATTGCGGCGCGACTTATAGCACTACCGACCTAATCAACCCTTATTCTGCAGTTTCTGGTGCTACACCAGTGATGAAAGACAGTGAGCATTTCTTTTTTGATCTACCTGCATTTGAAACCATGCTTGGCGAATGGTTAGCTTCTGGTTCACTGCAACCTGAAATCGCGAACAAATTAAGAGAATGGTTCGGTCAAGGATTGCAACAGTGGGATATTTCTCGTGATGCGCCTTATTTTGGGTTTGAAATACCGGATCAGCCAGGTAAATTTTTCTATGTATGGCTAGATGCGCCAATCGGCTACATGGGTTCATTCAAAAATTTATGTGACAAACGTGAAGATTTAAATTTTGACGAATTTTGGAGCCTAGATTCTAAAGCTGAGCTATATCACTTCATCGGTAAAGATATTGTCAACTTCCATGGTTTATTCTGGCCTGCCGTACTAGACGGTGCCGGAATTCGGAAACCTACAGCGGTCTACGCACACGGTTATGTCACTGTAAACGGCGCTAAAATGTCTAAGTCAAAAGGCACGTTCATTAAAGCACGTACCTATTTAGATAATTTAGACCCTGAGTATCTTCGTTACTACTACGCAGCTAAATTAAATAGTCGTGTCGATGACTTAGATTTGAACCTTGAAGACTTCGCTCAACGTGTTAACTCAGATTTAGTCGGAAAGCTTGTTAACTTAGCCTCAAGAACAGCTGGTTTTATCAGTAAACGTTTCGATGGTAAGTTAGCTAAAATTAATGATATGACTTTGACTGAAGCATTCTTGTCAAAGCAGGACATTATTGCAGATTTATATGAAACACGTGAATTCGGTAAAGCGATGCGTGAAATCATGGCGCTTGCTGATGTTGCTAATGCTTATGTTGCTGACGCTGCTCCATGGCAATTAATTAAAGATGACGCTAAGCAAGAAGAAGCCCATCAAGTCTGTAGTAACGCACTAAACTTATTCCGCATTCTAGTCACATATCTAAAACCAGTATTGCCAAAACTTGCGGCAGATGTTGAAGCATTCCTACAGATAGAGCTAACGTGGAATAATTTGGATGTTGATCTTGCCGGTCATGAAATCGCTAAATTCAAAGCATTAATGCAGCGTATCGAAATGAAGAGTATCGAAGCGATTATCGAAGCTTCATCAGAGAACCTTCAAGTGACAGCAGTTGAAGCGCCTAAAGTTGAAGAAGTGCAAACGGAACTTGAAAAAGAACCGTTAGCAGCAGAAATTAGTTTTGATGATTTCGCCAAGATTGATCTGCGTATTGCACTTATTTCAAAAGCTGAACACATTGAAAAAGCCAACAAACTGCTTCGATTAGAGCTTGATTTAGGGGGTGAAATCAAACAAGTCTTCGCCGGTATTAAATCAGCTTATGCGCCTGAAGATTTGGTTGGCAAGCACACGGTAATGGTGGCTAACCTTGCGCCGCGTAAAATGAAATTCGGTGAGTCTGAAGGTATGGTACTCGCTGCTGGCCCAGGCGGTAAAGATATCTGGATCCTTGAGCCACATGCAGGTGCAAAACCTGGTATGCGAGTGATGTAGCGCTTATCTAAACGCGGGCAGCCGCCATAAAAAGCCGCTCAACGTTGAGCGGCTTTTTTGTATCCGTTTATCGTTATCAACTCAGTCTAAACTGGATTACTGATATCAATGAAATGGTGCTTTAAGCCAAATTTATCGGCTAGATGTTTACCGAGCGCCTGAATGCCATAAAGCTCTGTAGCGTGATGTCCCGCGCCGTAATACTGAATATTTTGCTCGATTGCGCAGTGATATGTGCGCTCTGATGCTTCGCCACTAATAAATGCATCAATCCCAAGGGATGCTGCAATGTCGATGTAGTCTTGCGCGCCACCCGTGCACCAAGCAATTGTCTCGACTAGGCTTTGTTCGTCACCAAGATGCAAACACTCTCTTGATAGCGTGTGTGAGATGGCCGCTGCAAGATCTTTTGCCAGCACGGGTGTGCTGAGTTCGCCACGCCATATTAAGCCTTGCGCGTGCCCTTCAATCACTCGTGCGTTTTCTATGCCAATCACTTTACCAAATTCAGCATTGTTGCCCACCTCAGGATGTGCATCTAACGGCAAGTGGTAACCAAACAAGTTAATATCATTGAGCAGTAACGCTTTAATTCTTTTCTGCTTCATCCCAACGATAATCTCGGGCTCACTTTTCCAAAAAAAACCATGATGTACAATAATCGCATCGGCGTTTAACGCTATCGCTTCATCAATCAAGGCTTGGCAAGCCGTTACGCCTGTCACAATAGTGTTAATCTCTTGTTTACCTTCAACCTGCAACCCATTAGGTGCGTAATCTTTAAAATTGGCGACCTGTAGGTATTGTGCCAAATACTGGCTTAATTCTGTGCGTGTCATTAACTCACCTATAAAATGTTCTTTTGCATACCCTATTCTCGCTTTTTATGCCCAAACAAGCCAATTCAAGTTCCATTTAAGCAGCACATTTTTATACCAGTTGCATTAAAAGTTTGACCATTCAGCGGGAATTCAAAAGCCCTGTTGGCGAGTTAGGAGATTCAAGCTAATAGTTATTCTATAGCTAAAGCCCACCGAGATTTAAATTGTCATATCCCAAATATCAGCAATTTTGACTCACATAATGGCGGTAAAATGTCTAAATCATCCTATAGTTGAAGGCATTAGTGGTGAAAATTGGACTTTTTGGTGCATTAAACGATAAAATCACTCGAAACCTTCATGTAAACACAAAAAATAAACAGGTTATTATTATGTCAAAACTGACCAAAGAAGAGGTTATCAGTACACTTGAGGCCACACTTGCTAAGCAAGAAGGCCAAGCTGTTAAAATTGAACAGAAAGGTAGCTGGTACAAAATCGATGGCGGTAAATCATTACGCTTCAGTGAGTTAGAAGTGATGTTAGCCGAAATGGGTGACAAAAGTGCTCCCATAGAAGCTAAAGCCGATAAAAAAGTAGCAGCCAAGCCAGCTGCCATAAAAGCCACGCCTAAAAAGGTCGCAAAACCCGCGGCTAAAACTGGCGGCAAAACAGCTAAAGAACTTTGGCGTGAAAAGTTAGCGGGTAAAGGTCAACTTCCTCGCGGCTTCTAAGTCGGTACTTGCGGCAATTTGAGCATCGCTCATCATTTGCCTTGCTTAAGTGCTAAAAAACTCCGTTACTGTTGCAGCAACGGAGTTTTTTATTTTAACGCTTTTAATCATCGTTTCTAATACCAACTATAACTAGAAACTCAGTGCATACACACTGGTGGTTCCACTCACCTCATTGCCTATAACTAACAAAGGCTGCGAAGTAGGACTGTCGTTTGCACTGATGAACTTCATCCCTTCAGGGCCGAGATCTCCAGCAAGACTCGCATCACCTTTCACTTCACCCGTATCGCTATCAATTTCAAAGTCTGTATCAAAATCACGATTGACCACATAGTCGACAAAGCTGACTGAAAATGGGTTGGTGATATTGTAAATCATAATGCCACCAGTGCGCTCTAAACCAATAAAAGCATAGTATTGGTCGGCTATTTTTCCAATCGCTAATGCTTCAGGTTCGCCGGCCTTGTCATCACTGCGGCTATCGCCTTTGTTCTCATCGTTATTATTATTAAAATTATCTCCAAGTACTGCGGCGGTAATACGGGAAAACTCTGAGCCACTGTCAAACACCTGATTGCCATGCTCGTCCCAGATAGAGAATGAACGGGCGCCATAACTGATAATTTGATCTACGTCACCATCGTTATCAATATCACCCATGCTGGTCGTCACTTTAAGACGGCCTAATTGGGTCTTGTCTTGCGCTGCATCTAATTGTGGGTGACTGGGGTCTAAATTCAAATCATCTGCTCTGGCTTCTTCTGAAAAGCCATCGTAGTCCCTAGCATCACCTTCGTTAGCGGTGACAATAAAATTAGTCTGCCGCCACTGATAGCTGCTAATGGTATCGGGTTGATACATGCCGTAGACCCCAGCATATGCACTGAAGTTAATCCGGCTATCTTTGTCACTGGCGTCAATTCTATTTTCATATAAGCCGTAATCTTTAAGCCCTAGCGGCAGAATAGATTCAATCTTTTTATCTTTAAGATCGATGACCGCAATGGCATTGTTTTCTTGTAAAGACACGTAAGCCTTTAGATTATCTTCACTCACCGCAATATATTCAGGCTCCAAGTCTTGTGCGACAGAGGCATTAGGCCCGTTGATCTTGATCATTGGGTCCAGCTCACCTTCGCGGGCTCCACCCTTGTTAAAATCAGCAAAACCGATAGCTGTCGCAGTCGTTGCTGGAATATTTTCTTTAATTGCAATCATTGATATGCTGCCTTCAGGATCAAGGCTATAAGCCGTGTTTGGCTCTCCTTCATTAGCCACTATCAATAACGAGCCATTGCGATTAAACGTCACGTTATCCGGTAATGCTCCGACTTCAACGGCATGAAGGAAGCTTGTTTCACCCGCGTCATTGATACGATAAAAAGCGACGAAACCATTGGCTTGTTTACTGTTGCCCAGCGCATCACCTCGCTCTATCGCCACCGCGAGCAGATCCCCATAAACACTTAAACTATTAACGCCGCCTAAATGAGTAAGACCCACATCTGCAGCCACATCAATATCAGTAGTTTTAACGATATTATTAAGGGCCAGTGCACCACTGCCTGACACCGCATCAGTGACATCGATATCAGCCGCGTTAAGTACATCGACTTTGCCGCTCTTAGCGTTGATCACAAATACTTGTTTCGATAACGGGTCAAAATCGACGATTTCAGCTGCGCTCAGTCCATAGATTTCGCTTTGGTAACGGCCGACCAATTCAGCCTTTAACGTCGCGCCCTGACCATGACAAACAGTTTGTGACTGAGCATCGTCAATCTCACTTTCATCCAAAACGCCATTAGCGTTTACGTCTAAACCTGACTGCAGTAGTTGACCACCCATAGCACATTGTTCATTACCAATCGAGAGTGTTGACATTTTCACCAAGGTATTACTACCATTTTGCCCAGATGTGCCATCACTGCAAGCCGTTAGTAATAATGCCGACATTAACAGCGGTACAATTGTGTACTCGTTATTCATTTCATTCCCTTCGTAATAAGCAATTAGCTGCTCCTACTTTTTCAGCAACTTGAATTATAAAGTCGCCTAATTTAGAACGAAATAAAGTCACGGCAATGACATTTAGATAACAGTTGAATGACAGTTGCACGAGAAAATGGACTGACTAATTAGTTGCGAGGCTTTCAACACAAATTGAATCACTTTTTAGCACGGTTACAATATAATTTTGATTGGTTAAATGTTTTTAAAACGATAATATAGTGTCGTAAAATACTTTTTATACAATGAGTACCATCTCAATTCGACCTTAAATCAACTAAACTAACGGGTCCTTAATGCTTTAATTAAGTCACATTAAGATCGACTCCCTAGTTAATATATTTCAAGTATTTCCGACAAATCCGCAGCTCAGCAAGCAACACTCAAAGAGGCAGTATTGAAGAACACGTCCAACAATGAACAATCAAGCACCCATCCGGTTGGCATCCCCAATTTAGTATTACTCATCCCAATGCTTGCCGCCATTGTAGCCATTACACCGTTAGCCATCGATATGTATTTACCGGCCATGGCAGCGCTAGCCAGCAGTTTTGACACTGGCATTACGTTAGTTCAACAATCTCTTAGCCTATATTTAGCTGGCTACGCCCTAGGTATGCTGTGCTTTGGTCCGCTTGCTGATAGGTATGGTCGCCGCAAGATGGTGATAATTGGTTTAACGGGCTTTATGCTCACCAGCTTTGCTCTGACATTTGTTCAATCAATTGAAGCCTTTTTGGCATTAAGATTCTTACAAGCTTTTATCGGCGCTGCCGCCACGGTTGTTGTGCCCGGATATATTAAAGAGGTTTACGGACAAAACACCGCTAAAGGGATGTCCTATGTCAGCCTTATTATGATGCTTGCACCGCTTATTGCGCCGAGTATTGGGAGCTTAATTTTAGAACTTGGGGATTGGCACCTAATTTTCTTTATTCTAGCGTTTTATGCGCTGGCATTACTTTTTTTAGTGTGTTTTAAATTAAAAATGCCGAGTGACCGTGATGCAAGCAGCCGCAGTGGTAAATCATTTTTTGGCGCCTATGCCACCGTATTGACCAAACCAGGTGTGAAGCTCAATATTACCTGTGGTGTACTCACCTCCTTTGCCTTTTTCTGCTATTTAACCGCCTCACCGTTTGTCTATATGGAAGTGTTCGGACTCGACAAATCACTATTTGCCATTTTGTTTAGCACCAATGTTGGTGCACTGATGCTCGCGAATGTAGTCAATAGCAAGATTGTGGGTCGTTACGGCTCAAAAAGAATGCTACGTGTATCGACCATTTTCGGTGCAATAGCCGCAAGCGGCTTATTACTGGTCAACATGCTCGACTTAAACTACCTATTTACTGTTGTTATGTTACTGCCATTAATGGCGTGTCTCGGTGTGATGTCTGTCAATGCCGATGCCATTGTATTGATGAAATTCCAACAAGAAACCGGCACCGCAACGGCCGTAATAGGAACACTTAGATTCGGATGCGGCGCACTCGCAGGTCCGCTACTTGCATTGTTCTATACCGGAACCGCAGTGCCCTTCTCTGCACTCATGTTGGCTGCTGTTATTCTTGTCGGCTTATGCCAACTGTTTAGTAAACGAGAGCCGAACCTATAACAATGTAAGACAATCACGCTTACCGTGATTGTCGCCTCTCTATAGCCAAACCTTCCTTTAATCACTTGTCATTAACCACCTGCAACTTTGCTTTTCTGTCCGCCATATTGAAAATTCTTCATTTAGAACGATTTATTTACATTCATGCCTTGTAATCGTATGGGGGTTTTATATGATGAAGCTGACTCAAATTGAAGTCATCGCCGCACAAGTACCTCTGTGAAGACTCATTTTCAGTTGAGATTAACGGCAAACGAGAGCAAGGATTACCATCCAAGCTTAATTTTAGAGCGATTACCGTCGCTGTAGTGAGATACTGCATACCGTAGCGGTAACTTAAAAAGGAATTATTATGGAGAAGCTATCAGGCGCCAGTATGGTCGTCCGTTCTCTTATCGACGAAGGCGTTAAACATATTTTTGGCTATCCAGGCGGATCAGTTTTAGATATTTACGACGCACTGCACGAAAAGTCCACCATTGAACATATACTCGTGCGACATGAACAAGCTGCCGTGCACATGGCTGACGGTTATGCTCGTGCTACAGGTGACGTTGGTGTAGTCCTTGTCACCTCAGGTCCTGGTGCTACCAATACCATTACTGGTATTGCTACCGCTTACATGGACTCTATTCCTTTAGTGGTTATTTCAGGTCAGGTTCATAGCCACCTCATTGGTAATGATGCATTCCAAGAATGCGACATGATTGGTATATCTAGACCGGTTGTTAAGCATAGTTTTTTAGTCACTGATCCGCGTGACATTCCGACTATCATCAAGAAAGCATTTTTCATTGCCGCCAGTGGTCGTCCAGGTCCTGTGGTGGTTGATGTGCCTAAAGATTGTATGAACCCAGAAATTTTGCATGAATATCAATATCCAGAGGATATTTCCATGCGTTCATATAACCCCACTACATCTGGCCACAAAGGCCAGATCCGCAGAGGTTTACAAGCACTCTTAGCCGCTAAAAAACCTGTTTTATACGTCGGTGGCGGCGCAGTTATATCTGGGTGTGACAGCCAGATCCTCGCGCTGTCAGAAAAGCTTGGAATTCCAGTGGTAAGCACTCTGATGGGACTAGGCGCCTTTCCTGGTACTCACCCTAACAGTGTCGGTATGCTCGGTATGCACGGTTGCTATGAAGCAAACATGACCATGCATAACAGTGATCTTATCTTTGGTATTGGGGTTCGTTTTGATGATCGTACCACCAATAATGTAGAAAAATACTGTCCAAATGCCACTATTTTACACATTGATATCGATCCCTCTTCAATCTCAAAAACCATTAAAGTCGATATTCCAATCGTGGGTTCTGCTGATCAAGTATTGGATGAAATGCTAAAGCAGATTGAAGCCAATGATTATGCTATTACCGATCCGACTGCCAATGATCATTGGTGGGGCGACATTGCCAAGTGGTGTGGTCGCAAGAGTTTAGATTACCAAAAATCAGATACAAAGATAAAACCACAGCAAGTTATCGAAGTCATGCATAAATTAACCAATGGTGATGCCTATGTAGCATCCGATGTTGGTCAACACCAAATGTTTGCTGCGCTCTACTATCCATTTAATAAGCCACGTCGTTGGATTAACTCTGGCGGCCTAGGCACCATGGGCTTTGGCCTGCCTGCCGCAATGGGTGTTAAGCTTGCAAAACCCGATGAAACGGTTATTTGCGTTACGGGTGATGGCTCTATTCAAATGAATATCCAAGAGTTATCAACCGCACTACAATACGATATCCCCGTTAAAATCATCAACCTAAATAATCACTTTTTGGGTATGGTTAAACAGTGGCAAGACATGATATACGCAGGTCGTCATTCTCAATCCTACATGGACTCGGTACCCGATTTTGCCAAAATTGCCGAAGCGTATGGTCATGTAGGCATGACCATTCGTGATCCTGCCGAGCTAGAATCAGGTTTAGAGAAAGCCTTCGCCATGACAGACAAATTAGTCTTTGTCGACATTCACGTTGATGAGACCGAACACGTATACCCGATGTTAATTCGTGGCGGTGCGATGAATGAAATGTGGTTGAGCAAAACGGAGAAAAGCTAATGCGTCGGATTATATGTGTATTACTTGAAAACCAACCGGGTGCGCTTTCTCGGGTTGTAGGATTATTTTCTCAGCGTGGTTATAACATTGAAACCTTAACTGTAGCGCCAACAGAAGATAAAACCCTATCTCGCTTAACCATTGCCGTAAAAGCTGATGAAGCTGTTCTTGAGCAAATAGAGAAGCAACTACATAAGCTCATTGATGTACTAAAAGTATCTAATATCACTGAGTCTGCGCATGTAGAAAGAGAAGTCGCACTGATTAAAGTCAAAGCACAAGGTGAGCACAGAGAAGAAGTCAAAAGACTGGCAGATATTTTCCGTGGTCAAATTGTCGATGTCACTCAGAGCTTATATACGGTCCAATTAATTGGCACCAGTGATAAGTTAGATGCCTGCATCTCCGCCTTGGCAGATGTGACTAAAGTGATTGAGATTTCACGCTCAGGTGTGGTGGGTCTAGCACGCGGCGAAAAATCAATGCGCGCATAGCGACTAAGCTGAATAGCAATAGTAGATTAGCTTATTAAAAACACCCACTAAAAAGGGAGTCTAAAGACTCCCTTTTTTACATTTTACACTGTAAATAGATCAGCCAGGGAGGCGATAATTTACTTACTTAGCATCCAATATTCTTGATGTGCCGATCTCAATTTTTCTCGGTTTTAACGCCTCGGGGATCTCTCTTTTAAGATCAACATTGAGTAAACCATTTTCTAGATTTGCACCAATAACAGTGACGTAATCAGCCAATTGGAATGTGCGTTCAAATCCACGTTCAGCAATACCTTGATAGAGGTATTTACTCTCTTTATCTTGTTCGGCTTTCGTACCTTTTACCAGTAGCTTATCACCTTCACTGGTAATATCGAGTTCATCCATAGTAAAGCCAGCAACAGCCATAGTAATGCGATAACGATGTTCATCAATGAGTTCAATATTATAAGGTGGGTAACCAGAATTACCTTTGTTCGACGCGGCATGTTCAGC
Organism: Shewanella sp. GutDb-MelDb; assembly: GCF_002836075.1. Taxonomy (NCBI): domain Bacteria; kingdom Pseudomonadati; phylum Pseudomonadota; class Gammaproteobacteria; order Alteromonadales; family Shewanellaceae; genus Shewanella; species Shewanella sp. GutDb-MelDb. The sequence goes on from NZ_PJBM01000134.1 coordinate 17,516, forward strand.
AAGTTGCGCTAAACGGTCAAATCCAATGGCACTGCGGTAAAGTGGAGTTAGGTCGTAATTTCTCATGGGTA
>NZ_PJBM01000135.1:0-17436 GCF_002836075.1 Shewanella sp. GutDb-MelDb
AGCCGGCATGAGCCGGCTTTTTTGTGTCTGCTAGTTAGTAAAGAGTGGATTCGATTTTATTGTTAGTGTTACTAGATATCTGTCGATGCTGATGATTAATATTGGTGAATAAAGTGGTTTAAAGCTATTCAATCGCTCTGTAGACAACTATTTCTATTTTTGTGCTTCATAGGGGGAGCTTGGAGGGGGATAGGCGTTATATGTCGTTAAAGCATAAATTGAAGACATAAAAAAACGCCGCATAAAGCGGCGTTTCCCTAACGTTATCTCTATTTAGATAGATACAACGTCAAATTCGACATTTGGATTGACGTCTTGCTCATAATCTATGCCTTCAACACCGAAACCAAAGAGCTTTAAGAACTCTTCTTTATATTCACGGTAATCAGTGAGCTCAGAAAGATTTTCTGATGTCACTAGTGGCCAAAGATCGCGGCAATGTTGTTGAATTTCTTCTCTTAATTCCCAATCATCTAAACGTAAACGATTGCAATCGTCAACGTCAGCAGCACTGCCGTCGGCTTTGTAAAGGCGTTCATTGAACATGCGAGAGATTTGTTCAATACAACCCTCATGAAGGCCTTCAGCACGCATCTTCTTAAATACCATCGCAATATAAAGTGGCATTACAGGTATTGCGGAGCTAGCTTGAGTCACAACACTCTTAAGTACAGCAACGTTAGCACTACCACCAGTTGCTGAAAGCTTAGCATCAAGTGCATGAGCGGCTCTGTCTAGGTCCATTTTTGCTTTACCTAAAGCGCCGTGCCAATAGATAGGCCAAGTCAGCTCGGTACCAATATAGCTATAAGCGACGGTTTTACAACCATCGGCTAATACACCCGCTTCAGCAAGTGCATCCATCCATAATTCCCAATCTTCGCCGCCCATAACGGTGACGGTATCGGCAATTTCTTGCTCTGTTGCAGGCTCAACATTGGCCTCAATGATGATATCTTTATTAGTGTCTACGGCTGTTGCTTTATAAGGTGCACCGATAGGCTTTAATGATGAACGGATAAGCTCACCACTATCAGGTAGCTTACGCACTGGCGATGCTAGTGAGTAGACCACCATATCGATTTCACCGAGATCTTGTTTAATCAGCTCAATCGCTTTTTGCTTCGCTGCGTGGCTAAAGGCATCACAGTTTATGCTTTTAGAATATAAGCCTTCAGCTTTAGCAAATTTGTCGAATGCGGCTGAGTTATACCAACCAGCAGTACCTGGTTTTGTTTCTGAACTTGGCTTTTCAAAAAATACACCTAAGGTGGCTGCATCACTGCCAAATGCTGCTGTGATACGAGAAGAAAGACCATAACCACTTGAAGAACCTACAACCAATACCTTTTTAGGACCATTAGCAATTTTGCTTTTAGCTTTAGTAATGTTGATCTGTTCAAGTACATTGGCTTCACAACCAACAGGGTGAGTCGTTGTACAAATAAAGCCACGCGTTCTAGGTTTGATAATCATATTTTCTATTTCTCTGAAAAAATTGTATCTAGGATAAATAAACTCACATCAAATGACACTCAATTTTCGCTAATTTGAGCATTTTTGTCAGTGGTTGGAGCAGTTTACTTTTTACGAGTAAACAAACTTTGCTCCTGTATTAGTCGCTGAGTGTATTCGTGTTGAGGTGAATTAAACAGTTGCTCAGTGGTTGCTTTCTCAATGAGTTGGCCTTTTTTTAACACCATTATTTTGTCACTAACGTGACGAATAATATTCATATTATGGGACACGAAGATGTAAGAAAGCCCCATCTCTTGCTGCAATTCAAGTAACAAATTTAGAATTTGTGCTCGTACCGATAGATCGAGCGCGGTGAGCGCTTCATCAGCAATGATAATTTTGGGGTCAAGCATCAGCGCGCGTGCAACGGCAACTCGCTGTTTTTGCCCTTCAGATATCATGTGTGGATAGAAGTCTACATGCTCTGACAATAAACCGACCTTTCTTAGCTTATCAACAACTAAGGCTCGCCTTTCTTTTTCTGTTAGGTCGGTGTTGAATTTAAGCGGTTCATCGAGTAGATCGCCAATTGTTAATCTTGGATTTAACGATGTATTCGGATCTTGAAATATCATGCGGATCATACGGCAGCGCTGTTTTAAATCATGTTTCTCTAATGACTCACCTTCAAAAAAAATCTCACCGCCACTTCTAATCTCCGCACCCACAAGAATGCGAGCTATCGTGCTTTTGCCTGATCCTGTTTCGCCGACGATCGCGAGCGTTTCACCAGTGTTTAATTCAAATGAAACAGGTGATAACGCTTGATTGTATTGACGTTTGAAACGCTTATAACCAGCATAGTAGCTTTTGCTTAGGTTAGTAACTTTAAGTAGAGGTGTCGTCATTACAAGACTCATTGTGGTATGGGAAGTGACACGCAAAATAGCGATCTTTCTTATGGCATAAACTCGGTTGACTGACGCACTTTTTTTGCGCTTGCGGACAGCGTGGGCCGAGTCGACAGCCAATGGGTAAGTGTTGCAATGCGGGCGCTGAACCAGGCAAGGTTTGCATCATTGATTTATGCGCTAATTCACCTGAGTAGTCTGGTGCGTTATCGATCAAGGCTTCAGTGTATGGATGAAAGGGGCGCTTGAGCAGTTCCGCCGTCGGGCCCGACTCCATAACTTGACCGCAATAAAGAACGGTCAATTGATCGCACCAGCCTGCCAGAGTATCGAGCTCATGACTAATCAACAAAATAGAGACGTTCTGCAATTGGTTTAGCTTACTCAGTAATCTAAAGATCTGTGCTTGAGTGCTGAGTTCCATCGAATCGGTGGGTTCGTCAGCAATGAGCAACCGAGGTTGATTGGCAACCGCCATGGCAATCATGACTTTTTGACATTCACCTTCAGACAGCTCCCACGCATAACTCTCCATGACTTTTTCTGTATTCTTAATGCCGACTTTGTGTAGCCATTTCTCAGCGGTTTTTTTCTTAAATCTGCCACGTTTCCAGAAAGGTAAACTTTTATTGGTGGGCATGGCCTCAATAATTTGGCTACCGACAGATATCGCAGGATCTAGACTACTTGTTGGGTCTTGAAATATCATTGCTATCTCACTCCCCATCAAGTTTCGTCGCTGCTTAGAGGACATCTCCATCAAGTTCTGTCCATCCCACATCATGCGATCGGCAGTGACAGTCCAATTGTGACCTGGAACACCTAATATGGCTCTTGCCAACAAACTGCGTCCAGAGCCTGACTCGCCAACTAAACCATGCAGTTCGCCAGGGTTGATGGTTAAGCATACTCGTTCAAGGGCCTTGACACGGCCGCGAGGAGTGTCAAGTTCGATGGTGAGATTTCTAATATCAAGAAGAGGCATATTGTTAGTTTCTTATCGGCGATAGCGCCGACCTTAATCCATCACCGACAAGGTTAATGGCAAGTACGCTGCACAAAATAGCAACACCGGGAATGGTGACAGTCCAGGGTGCTGTCAGTATGTTATCGAGGCCTTGGGACACCATAGCTCCCCATTCAGGACTAGGGGCTTGTGCACCGAGATTAAGAAACCCTAGCGCCGCGATATCTAAAATGGCTGCTGATATCGCCAGTGTTATTTGAATAATCACGGTTTCCCAGACATTGGGCATAATAACGTACCAAAATATTTGTATCGAATTTGCACCATCAAGCTTAGCTGCCGTTACATAATCTTTTTGCAACTCTTCATGAACCGCTTGATGGATAGCTCGCACAAATTGTGGCGTTAGCGCTATCCCTACTGCCCAAAATACATTTCCCAATCCTGGCCCCATGACGGCGACAACTAAAATTGCCATCAGTAGTGACGGGATAGACAATAATGCATCAAGCAGGTGGCTCAAAATTGAAGATTTAAGGCCTTTCATCATGCCTGATATCGAGCCGATGACAAAACCGACGCTAAGGGAGGCGGTCACTATCGCCAATGCCATGCCAAATGTTAGGTGTGCTCCATGAAGCAGCCGGCTAAAAATATCTCGGCCTAAATCATCGGTTCCTAAAAAGTGTTCAACGGTACCGCTAGCATCCCAAGACGGCGGTAAAAGTAATGCTAAAGGGTCTTGTTGCTCTGGTGAAAACGGCGCAATCCAAGGGCCAAAAATAGCCAAGCCCAATAAGCAAATGACTGCCCATAGACCCATTAATGCAAAAGGGTTATCAGCAAAAGCTTGCCATAGCTTACGCATAGGCGAGGGGATATCATCTTCCTGATATATGCTAATTCGCGGCATAGATTTCTTTCCTGCTGATTGGATTGAAGGCGTTATGTAATACTTCAATGAAAATACTGAAGAAGATAATAATTAATGCCACGCTTAATACTCCCCCTTGAATCACCGTGTAGTCGCGCTGATATATGCCTGAGACTAACCAACTCCCGACACCCGGCCAGGAGAAGATGACTTCGACTATCATGGCGTAACTTGCGAATGTTCCCAGCATTAATCCCATATTTTTTAGCACAGGGATAAAGGCATTCGGCAGGGCGTGGCGTAACACTATGGTCCCTGTGTGTAGTCCACGAGCTTCAGCTGCACGTATGTAAGGCTCATTCATAATATGGAGCATTGCTGAGCGGGTGATTCTAACCACGACCGTGAACGGCAATACTGCCAGTGTGATTGCGGGTAACACAATATGCTGCATCGCATCTAGAAATGCAGATATACGGTATATTGATTGAGATAAAAGGGTGTCTATCAGCATAAAGCCTGTCACTGGCTCAATCTCATAGAGCAAGTTGATCCGGCCTGAAATAGGCAACCAACCCAGCTCGACCCCAAACCAGAGTGATAACGTTAATCCTAGCCAAAATACCGGGATAGAGTAGCCGGTAAGCGTTATCGCCATAATAGTGTGCTGGGTAATTTTGTTCTTGCTCAGAGACGCTAAAATCCCCAAAGGCACCCCAAGACACATCGCCAATATACCCGCTACGATAGCAAGCTCGAACGATGCAGGAAGGACTTGAATCAATTCATCGATAACGGGCTTTTGTGATGTAATAGAAACACCAAGGTTGCCGCTAACTCTTTGCTCTGTATAGGCCAAAAACTGACGAAATTGATTACTGTCGAGCTTATATTCACTGCGGCTCAACGCGAGTTGCTCTGCTGTTGGAGACGCTATTCCTGTCAACGCATATTGTTGTTCAACGGGGAAATGGCTGGTAGCAATGAATAAAACACCGATAAGGACCAGTGATGTGGCGAGGAATAAGTTAAGCCTTCTTAATAAATAACGACCCATTAGTGCATGTCCTCAGGGGCTATTTTCATAGTGTTCTCGAATGAAATCCCACCAAAAGGAGTGAGCTGGGTTTGTTTGATGTTTTTTTGCTTGAAGGTGAGCTTAGTTGCATGGGCAAAAGGTAACATCGGTAGCTGCTCATTAAAGAGTTTTTCTGCTTGCTGATAGAGTTTTTTTCGGTCTGACTTAATTGTAGTCGCTTTTGCTTTGGCCAATATTGCGTCCATTTCTGGATTGCACCATTGAGCTCGATTACTCGAAGAACTTTGTGCATCACAGCTTAATATGGGAGAGAAAAAGTTATCAGGGTCACTATTATCGGCATTCCAGCCTATTAGCACAGAATCATAATCCCTGCGATTAAGCTTTTGATTAAATACACTCCAGTCGTAGGTCACGATATTGACACTGACGCCAATATTGGCTAAATCGGCCTGGATCAATTCTGCCGTTTTTAATGTATTAGGATTATAAATACGTGCAACGGGCATTGCCCATACATCAATATTGAGTTTTTCGATGCCAGCTTCTTTTAGTAACGCTTTAGCTTTTTGTGGGTTGTAATCATAATGACTGCGGTTGTATCGATAAGCCCAAGATTGTGGTGGTAACATGCCAGTAGCTTCAATAGCTGTTTCTTGGTATACAGCTCGCAAAATATTTTGTTTATCAACGGCATAAGCGAGTGCTTTTCTCACTCTAACATCGTTAAAGGGGACTTTTTGGGTATTAAATGCCCAAAAAGCGACGTTAAAACCGAGTTGGGTGTCGAGCTCTAAGTGATCATGCTGCTTGATAACGGGAAGCTCACCTGCTTTAGGTAGCGCTGACACATTACAGTCGCCGGTAATCAGCTTGGTTAATCTGGCCGTACTTTTTGGTGTTATGTCAAAAACCAGATGTTCAAATTCGGGAAGTTTGCGCCAAAACTGCTCATTTCGGTGATAACGAATATATTCATTCTTGACATATTTTGTCAGTTTAAAAGGTCCGGTACCAATGGGGGAGCTATCCAATTGCTCCGGATTATGTTGCGCGAGCAGTGTATCGGCATACTCTTTGGACAAAATAACCGAGAAACCGGTCGCGAGATTGGATAGAAAGGAGGCATCGCTAACGTTTAAATGAAACACAATTTCGTCTTCAGCGACTTTTTCAATCTGCTTAATCGTTTGACTTAACCCAATACTTTGAAAGAACGGATAACCGTTTGCTGAAACACTATGGTAAGGGTTTTCGGTATCAATAATGCGGTTAAAAGAGAATAAAACATCATCGGCATTAAAGTCTCTGGTTGGAGTGAAATAATCTGTGTGGTGAAACTGGACGCCGCTGCGGAGTTTAAATCGATAAGTCAGGCCATCGTCACTGCCTTGCCAAGATATGGCTAAAGCGGGGACAATAGAGCTTGTTACTGGGTCGTAATCAACGAGCGTGTCGTACAATTGTTGTGAGGTGGCATCAATGGTGGTCCCCGATGTCACTGTTTGCGGATTAAAGCTTTCAGGATTGCCTTCTGAGCAATAGACTAAGCCTGTGGGGATCTTTTGAGGTCCACAGGCAACAAGTAACAAGTTTATCACCGATAAACAGGTTACAAGACCTATTCGCTTTAGCTGCTGTTTCATTAAGCAATCATTTTATGATCTGAACGTTAATAGGCATTTTAACAGTGCCAAGAGCTTAACAGCAATTATTTATCCAGTAAGTTGTATTTCTTTAAGATCCCGCGAAGTTGATGGTAGCTTAAACCAAGCAGTTCAGCGGTTTTTTTCTGGTTAAACTGTCCAGCTTCTAACGCTTGTGTTAGCAGACTGACTTCATTCTGTTCGCAATGGATTTTAAAATCTATTGGGAAGTTGATAGTGTCAGTTTTAACTGGCTCAGCGACAACGCTCGCTACTGGCGTATCGTGTATTTGTTGTCTCTCTTTGGTTTTAACCCGGGTTGTTGGACGATAAGGTGATGCAAACGGATCAATAGTGATATGAGTGATTGCAGTCCCTGATTCAGCGTTGCGATAAACGCTGCGTTCAACAACGTTCTTGAGTTCTCGAATATTACCTGGCCAGCGATACTCCATTAACTGCTTTACTGCGCTGGGGCTAAAGCCTTCAAATAGCTCTAACTTGAGTTGCCTGGCCATGCCAACGGCAAAATATTCTGCAAGCGTCATGATATCGTCTGGGCGATGACGTAACGGCGGCAGTGTAATAACATCAAATGCTAATCGGTCTAGTAAATCAGGTCTAAACTCCCCAGCTTCAGCTAAAGAGGGTAAATCCTCATTGGCAGCACACACTAAGCGAACATCGGTGTGAACGGTTTTGTTGCCACCGACACGTTCAAATTCACCGTATTCAATCACTCTTAATAGCTTTTCCTGAATAAGGCCTGAGGTATTGGCCAGTTCATCTAGGAATAGTGTACCGCCGTTGGCACGCTCAAATCGACCTTCGTGTTTTTTATTGGCACCAGTAAATGCACCTGCATCATGGCCAAATAGTTCACTCTCTAATAAGTTCTCACTTAATGAGGAGCAATTTAATTTAACAAAGCTTTGATCCCAACGCTTTGATAGGTAATGTAAACGCTCGGCAATTAACTCCTTGCCTGTGCCACGCTCACCAATGATCAGTACAGGCTTAGAGAGAGGGGCTACCTGCGAAATATGTTCAAGGACCTCTAACAATGCATTAGATTGTCCAATAAGATTGTCTTGCTGAAATTGATTGCTCACAGTAAGTTTTAGTCTTTAACGCTAATAATTGGTGAAAATAATAATATGATGCCCTGTTTATAAATGGAAGTAAAAGTTAAGTTTTTGGTTAAGTCATTGTATAATAGCTAAAATGTAAAGTTGGCACGAATACTGGATAGTATTTATCGAAACCAACGTTAATTAGAGGTAAATATTATGGGAATTTTTTCACGCTTTGCAGACATCATAAATTCTAACATCAGCGCATTACTTGATAAGGCTGAAGATCCAGAAAAAATGGTACGTCTGATCATCCAAGAGATGGAAGATACGCTGGTCGAGGTTCGCTCTACATCTGCAAAAGTACTTGCAGAAAAGAAAGAGATTATTCGCCGCGTCGCTAAAGTACAGCAGCAAGTACAGGACTGGGAAAGTAAAGCTGAACTGGCATTGTCTAAAGATCGTGAAGATCTTGCCAAAGCCGCTTTGATTGAAAAGCAAAAAGCGAATGAACTTGCTGAAAGCTTGGCTGCAGAATTGGTTGTAGTAGAGGAACATATTCTTCGTTTAAAAGAGGAAGTTGGTCAGCTACAAGAAAAGTTAGCTGATGCAAAAGTACGTCAAAAAACTATTATTATGCGTAAGCAAACTGCCTCTTCTCGTCTTGAGGTGAAAAAGCAGCTTGATTCAAGCAAAATTGATAACGCGATGAGTAAGTTCGAGCAATATGAGCGTCGAGTTGAAGGGTTAGAGTCACAAGTTGAAGCTTACGACCTAGGTAAAAAGAATACCTTAAGTGATGAGTTTGCAGCACTTGAAGCAGAAGACTCTGTTAATGATGAGCTCGAAGCGCTTAAAGCTAAAATGAAAGCTAGCAAGACTAAAGCAAAAGCTAAATAACAACGGATTGGAGGTGTTTTATGAACCCGGAAATTTTAATCGCACCAATTATTATTTTCTTAATTATTGTTGCGCCAATATGGCTAATACTGCACTACAGAAGTAAGCGTCAGGTTGGCCAAGGATTGACTGAAGAAGAGTTCGGTCAATTAAATGAGCTCATAAGCAAGGCTGACAAGATGTCACAACGAATTGAGACGCTTGAGGCCATCTTGGACAGCGAGGCACCACAATGGAGGGGGCGAGATGAATAAATCATCAGACTTTTCCAGCGAGGCAAATAATTTCAATTTAATCATAAAGTAAAGGGGGAAGTAGAAATGAGTGAAGGCAAAAGCAGAACTTTATATCGAATTCCTCAAACAGGTAAAATTGCTGGTGTATGTGCAGGGATTGCAGATTACTTTAATTTTGAAGTATGGCTAGTCAGAGTGGTTGCCGCCTCAATATTTTTACTTGGCGGCACAGGGATTGTGTTTATTATCTATGTATTACTTTGGATGATATTAGACATCAAACCGGGCACTGACAAAAATAAGCTTAACCACAAAGACATTGAAGTTAAGAAGAAGGTTTGGCAATCCGGTGAGCCCGCTAAGATGGCATTAAGTGATGTAAATACTCAGTTTAGAACGCTAGAGATTAGATTACAGAATTTAGAGCGACACGTAACATCTGACAACTACGATCTTAAAGATCAAATCAATAACCTATAGTTCGAACCAGGGCAGCATATACACGTATACTGCCCTAGAACTCCCTTCAACAGGTTCAATTTCTGCCTATGGCAAGTATCAAACGTTCTCTTAAACAGTTCGGTAAAAAGACCCAAGCCGTAGCGCTTCGTACTACAGACAAGCATCTACGTCTTGCTGTTACTGGCCTTGCTGGCGCAGGTAAAACGGCTTTTATCACAGGTCTGGTTAATCAACTGCTGCATTCTGGCGTCATTGAGGGCAATACACTGTTGCCGCTATGGCAAGTGGCGAGAGAGAGTCGCCTTTACGGCGTGAAGCGAGATCTGCAACCTAATTTGACTATTCCGAGTTTTAATTATGAAGGGGCAGTTAATGCCATTCTCACAGAGCCGTCATCATGGCCAACATCAACGCGTAATATCAGTGAATTAAGACTTGCGATACGCTATCGTCCAGCGAAGGGCTTATTGTCAAAATTTACTGATAGTGCCACGCTTTATCTCGACATTGTTGACTACCCCGGCGAGTGGCTACTTGACCTGCCAATGCTTAAGCAAAGCTTCCAGCAGTGGTCTGTATCGCAGGTAGCACGTACTTCAGTATTCAAGCATTCAAGTTATTACACTGGGTTTACTCAAGCGATTAATAGTATTGACCTTGCGGCAACGGCAGATGAAGCAAAGTTGCAGCAAATTACCGATTGCTATCAATTATTGCTGCAAGATTGTGTTGAACAGCATGGATTTTACTATGCCCAACCAGGGCGGTTATTGTTACCCGGCGAACTTGCTGGAACACCTGTGCTGGCACTTTTCCCCTTAATCAATGTGACGGAAGAGCAGTTCGTGATACTCGATAAAAGTGCTTCAAACAGCTTTTACCATACTTTAAAGCAGCGATACTCAGAGTATATATCGCGTGTAGTGAAGCCTTTTTACCATGATTATTTTGCCAAATTCGATCGTCAGTTGGTGTTAGTCGACTGCTTTACCCCATTAAACCGTGGAAAAGAGCAGTTTGAAGATATGAAAACCGCACTTCAGGCTGTGATGGAAAGTTTTCAATTTGGTCAATCTAGTTTATTAAAACGTTTATTTTCGCCAAAAATAGACAAGCTCCTTTTTGCTGCGAGTAAAGTTGACCATGTCACACGAGATCAACAAGGTCATGTTCTCTCTTTGCTAAGCCAACTGGTACATCAAAGTCAGCAGCAGGCTAAGTTCGAAGGCTGTGAGGTCGAGACGATGGCAATCAGTGCAATAAAGTCGACGACTCATGGCATGGTGAAACAAAATGGCCGTGACATCGAGGTGGTAAAAGGCTTAGACCTTGCAAGTCATGAGCCGGTCACCTTATTCCCTGGAGAGGTGCCTAAGGCGTTACCCTCTGCAGGTTTCTGGCAGGATCAAGGGTTTGATTTTGTCAGTTTTGCCCCCAGAGCCGCGGTTGATAAACAACTCAACAATGCCGATTTTGACCATATTCGCCTCGACCATGTATTGCAGTACTTAGTCGGTGACAAATTAAAGTGATTTCTTATGGCTACTGATAATATTTCAATAAAGAAACAACAACGTTTTGACCATATTGAAGACGATAGAGAAGCAATAATCGCGCCTTCTGCGACATTCTCTGCTGATGACGACTTTGTCGAAATTGAAGCGCTTTCTGAACAGCAATTTGAGACTAAATTGGATGAGAAATTTAACCATGTTGCGACGCTTAAGAGCGACTTGTCGTCGAAAAAATCGGGTAAACGTGCTTGGTTAGGCAAAGCGTGTTTATTGGGTGTGCTACTGATTGCTGTCGTTGAAACCGTGTTGGGTCTATATGATGCTTTTATCCAAAGTTCGTGGTTGTTTTCGCTATACGCTTTGGTCGTCACGCTAGTGGTGTCTTGGACGGTAAAAGTAAGTTTTCTGGAATGGCGTAAGCTTAAAATGCTTAAAAATGTCGAAGACACACAGGCGATAGGCATGCGACTGCTCAGCAGTATGCAGATGGGGGAGGCTGATCCATTTATTGACAAGTTGCTAAGCCAGTTGCCTAAAAATATACAAAATGAACGCTACTTGCAACAGGTGAGTGTTGAGCATAATGATGCTGAAAAGCTGACATTATTCGAAGCGACCGTATTAACCGAGCGAGATATAGTGGCAAAGAAAATCGTTAGACGTTTTGCGCAGGAGTCCGCTTTACTGCTCGCAGCAAGTCCTTTGGCGGTGCTTGATATGGCGATTATTCTGTGGCGTAATCAAAGTATGATTAATCAGTTAGCTAAGTGCTACGGGATCGAGCTTGGCTATTGGAGTCGGGTTAAACTGATCCGTGGCATTATCAGTAATATTATTTACGCAGGTACCAGTGAGATAGTGACAGATTTAGGGACTCAGCTATTGTCTGTTGAGATGTCCGGTAAGGTGTCTGCTCGACTAGGACAAGGCCTTGGCGGTGGGTTACTGACCGCCCGATTAGGCTATCAAGCCATGGCGTTGTGTCGACCACTTGAGTTTAATCAACAATCGAAACCGACGCTAAAAGGGATCCATAAAGAGCTGTTATTAGATCTAAAAGAGCTCACTTCAATGGTGCTCACTAAAACGAGTAAAGCGGAAAAGCAAACCGTATCCGGCAAATAAATGACCTTGTGCAATCTATTCGTTGATGCCTATTTGCCTTACAAACTCAGCACGTAACATTTATTTTACAAGCAATATCTTATAAATCTTTTCTAAATATTTTGTAATTACCTTGGACTAGTTCAAGGTAATTGTCTTAACCATATCCCCGCTAAGACTTGTATCTTGAGACCCAATAAAATGGGCTGGTCATGGCGAGTACATCGTTGCCAACTATGTCGTTTCAAATTTGAATTTCTGAATTGGTTGGCCCTATACAGACGAAAACAACAACAACTATTATTTTATTGCGTCTGTGTCACAAGCATGAAATAGGGAAAGAGATATGCGAGATAGTTGGCAATTGGCAACACAAGTTATCCATGCTGGACGAGAGCCAAATGAATCTGGCGCACTGGTATCACCTTTGTGTCAAAGTGCGACTTTTGTATTTGATAGTGCAGAGCAGGGTGGTGCGAGGTTTGCGGGTGAAGAAGCGGGTTATATTTATACGCGCTTAGGTAATCCTACTACCGCAGAGTTAGAGCGTAAAATTGCAGTGCTTGAAGGCAGTGATTGCGCCGCTGCAACAGCATCGGGTATGGCTGCCGTCTCCGCTGCACTATTAGCCAACCTTCAAATGGGCGATCACCTTGTTGCCTCAAATGCAGTCTATGGTTGTACGTTTGCGCTGATGAATTCGCAGCTGAAAAAGTTCGGTATCGAAGTGACCCTGGTCGATTTTTGTAACCTAGCGGAGATTGAAGCGGCAATTAAACCGAATACCAAAGTTATTTTTTGTGAGACGCCAGTTAACCCTCATCTTGAGGTGTTCGATTTGGATGCTATAGCTCGTATTGCCAAACAGTACCATTTAGTCAGTGTTGTCGATAACACCTTTATGACCCCGTTACTGCAGCAACCTATTAAGCACGGTATTGATATTGTGATCCACAGTGCCACCAAATACTTAAATGGTCATGGTGACGTTATCGCCGGTATTGTGTGTGCCAGTAGTGCGCAAATGGATGTCATTAAGTATGAAGTACTCAAAGACATTGGTGGCGTGATCTCTCCTCATGATGCTTGGCTTATTTTAAGAGGGCTTAAAACCCTGGATGTTAGAATTAACCGACATTGTGATAGTGCAGAGGTTGTTGCTCAATTTTTGGAAGACCATCCTAAAGTCTCCAAAGTGTATTATCCAGGATTGAAGAGCCATCGCGGTAATGCATTAATAGGCCGTCAAATGAAGCGCGCTGGCGGGGTGATAGCGTTTGAGCTGGACGCTGATTTACAAACATCCATCGGCTTTATTAATCAATTGGAACTGTTTTCGATTGCAGTCAGTTTGGGGGATGCAGAGTCGCTTATCCAGCATCCAGCCTCAATGACTCATTCCCCCTATACCGAAGAGCAGAGAGCCAAAGCCGGCATCACTGACAATTTACTGAGGATCTCAGTAGGCTTAGAAGCGGTAGAAGATATTATAACGGCGTTAGACGAAGGTTTAGCGGCTTTATAATTTAGATTTTTTGGACAATATAAAAGCGCTGTGAGCAAACACTTACAGCGCTTTTTGTTTATTTACAATTGAACATCACCGTTATAGTGGGACGATGTGTAGCGTTAGATATTCCAGAAAGTGTGCGCAATGATATAAAGCGCAAACATACTGATAAAGTTTATGATAACGCCTGCTCGCATCATCTCTGACTGTTTAATATAACCAGAGCCATACACGATGGCATTGGGGGGGGTCGCAACAGGAAGCATAAATGCACAAGAGGCAGCGATACCAATCAGTACAGACAGCATTACCGGTGATAGGCCAAGTGCTTCAGCGATAGCTGCAAACACTGGCACCAATAGCGCTGCGCTGGCAGTATTACTGGCAAACTCGGTTAGCATGACAACAAAGGCGATAACGGCAAAGGTAAACAATGCCATGTGTGTATTACCGAATATATCGGTTACCCAATGGGCTAGGAAAACACTGGTACCCGTTTCCTTAAGCACTGCACTTAGCGTCAAACCACCGCCAAACAATATCAATACCCCCCAATCAGTCGTTGTTTCTATCTTCTTCCACTTCACTAAGCCAAGACCTGCAAGAGTGACAACGGCAGTGAGTGCGACGACAGTATCGAACTGGCCAATGCCCCCAAGAGCTTGTGAAATAGGTTTACTGAAAATCCAGCAGCAGACTGTGGTGATGAAAATTAATAAAGTCAATTTACCTTGGAAGGTGAGTGATTGCTTTTCAGTTTTTATCTCACAAATCATAGATAGGTCGGGTTTTAAATATAAGTAAAGACCCACTAACATCAGCGGTAACATAATCGCCACGGTAATAAGCCCGAACTCAAGCCAGTCACTAAATGATAAGCCAACTTGCGCAGCCGCTATCGCGTTTGGGGGGCTACCTACCAGCGTACCAATACCACCAATGTTTGCTGAATAGGCAATACCGAGAAGCAAGAACAAGTAAGTACTTCTGTGTTTTTTGATATCTATTTGATGCAAAATCCCCAGTGCTAGCGGTAACATCATTGCAGTGGTTGCGGTGTTACTAATCCACATAGATAGCCCCGCAGTGATCCCAAATAGCATGACACAGGCTACAGATAAGCGTCCTTTTGATGCCGTTAATACCTTCTGGGCTATTAACTTATCAATTCCTTGATGATTCAAAGCGGCAGCTAAAACAAAACCACCAAAGAAAAGGTAAATAATGGGGTTGGCAAAATGACTCATCGCAGCTTTGGTTTCAAATACCCCAAAAAGTACCGCGAGGATCGGGATCATAATGGCTGTAATACTGATATGGATAGCTTCTGTCAGCCACAATATCGCCGCGAAGGTCAATAGTGCAAGACCTGTATTAACTCCCTGTTCAAATGGAAGAAAATTATACATTAGCAGCAGTAATATAATATCAGCGGCCAGTATTAACAGATTCTTTTGCTGTCCGGTTATTTTACCGCTGATCTTGTTGGGAACTTCAGTAGAGTCTATTGACATTTTAATGTCCATTATTATGGTCGATGACAACACTCTAGATGAGTAACGATTAACTTCAAAATAACTCCGGCTGTAACTCCATGACAGAATCGTACTGCTATTTAGGTGATGTAGTTCGCGATAGTGATTATATATTTGATGTTGAACGGCTATAAACGTCTGCTGCTTACGAAATAATCTATCAAAGTTAACCTTATCAAATAGCTCGGTGACTAAATTGAAAGTTTAGTGTCGTGCAGATTCTGTGATCAAGATCGCGCTGTAGAACTTTAGCGTGAGATGTTGGTCTCCTATTGGCTAATATCGTGGCTGTGATCTACATTTTGCAGGTAGCTAAGGAAAGGGATGAAGGCTACAACCTAAAGGATCACATAAGGAAATAAATCATGTATAAAAAACTACTATCCGTTTTAATGATATCAAACTTAATGTTTTTACCTGCTGTTCAGGCGGCAATCGAAAAAGTAGAGCCAGAGAGTGTTACTCAGAGTACTCAAGATCATATTCAAGTTGTGAATATCAATTCAGCTAGTGTTGAGCAGTTATCGTTATTGCGGGGCATTGGCGATTCAAAAGCTAAAGCGATTGTTGATTATCGGAAAACACATGGGAAATTTGATTCGATTAATCAATTGTCGAATGTAAAGGGCATTGGTGACAAGCTAATTGAACAAAATAAAGCCGTTCTTAGCCTGTAAGCAAGTGTGTTTTGAATTTATGTTGGTAGATAAAGCACAAATAGGCCCTCAAATGAGGGCTTTTGTTTATAGAAACAGCAATTGAACCAATACTCAGGCTTCTAATGCGATAATGACTTGATTGGAATGCATTCATAGTAGATAATGCTGCCGTTCTTGAGAGTATCTGCTCTCAACGAAATCAATGGTGACCCTAGGGTCCCCTCGCAATGATAACTTGTGAACTCGGCCAGACCTGGAAGGGAGCAACCGCAGCAAGTGACTCATGTGCCGAGGTGTGGCTCTGGGGAAACCTCCAATCTCCCAGTAAACCATTCTTTTATTACACTAATTTCAGTAAATCAAAAGCTTAGCTCAGAATGACCTCAGGTGATACACTTGGTGGTACACTCTATGAGTAAAAGTAAATCTGTTTCATCCCCTTATTTGTTCCAATCTCGTCATGGCATCTGGTATGCGCGAATAGTCGTACCTGAAGAGCAACGCTCAATTCTAGGTAAGCGCGAAATTAGAAAGTCATTAGCTACCAAAGATAGATTGGAAGCTCCACGTAAGTCATGGAAAGTGCTGACTCAATTAAGAAGTGTTGCCGATGATAATGCTGATAATGGTGATGTCCAAGTCATTGATTCTACTATTACTACTAATATAGTCGATACTCCTCATAAATCCTCTCGTCTAACCCAAGTTATAGAAGAGTTTTGCCAAGAGAAATTGGAACAAGGTGCTTGGTCACCACACACTGAGCAAGTAAATCGTCAGGTGTTTAAAGCTATGATTAAATTGACTGGTGACCTTAGGCTTATACCTCCCTGTATACCTGATAGATACTGATGGAAGCGTTATGCTTCGCAGTAGAGCTGCTTGATAAGATTAAAAGCTGTAACTATTTAAGGCCAAGAGATTATGGGCAACAAAGGCTACATTAAGCCAGTAGAGTCCCATCACTAGTCCTGCAGAACTTAACAAGGGTGGTTTAGTCTTTGCCCCCCATATTTAGTTGGTCATAAGGTACAGGTTTAGAAAAATAATAACCTTGCAGTAAATCGACACCTTTCTCTGATAAGAAGTCGACCTGAGCTTGAGTCTCAACACCTTCTGCAATTATGGTTAGCTCAAGTGATTTTGCCATATCAATGATGGCATTAAGGACGCTAATTTTTAAATCCGCTTGACCGATAATATCGATGAACATTTTGTCTATTTTGATGCTATCAATATTAAAGTGAAGGAAGTAGTTAAACCCACCATAACCGGTACCAGCATCGTCTAGTTTAATTTGATATCCACATGATTGAAGTCGTCCTAGGTTATGCTTAGCGGCTTCTTCATCATTAAACTTTTGACGTTCTGTTATCTCGAACGCTGCAACAAACCCTTGGTATCCAGTAAAGATTAACAACAGTTTATCAATAAATTCATTACTTTCGATTTGTGATGCTGTGAGATTAAAAGCACAAAAAAACGAGGGAGATAATTGATGAGTGCTTTGGCTATGGTGAGTAAAATCGTCTTTGGCTTTTTGAATCA
>NZ_PJBM01000136.1:0-17031 GCF_002836075.1 Shewanella sp. GutDb-MelDb
AAGTAATGTTTAGCGCTCATGTTGACTAAAACTCAGTGCTTGTTAAGGCTATTTAGCATCAAATAAAAGCTTTTGAAGCGATATTAGCGTAGAATAACGCCCTTATTTTTGATTAGGCAACGCCCGTAAATATGACTCAGCCAGACCTGACAACTAAAGCCATTTCAACCTCTGTGGATAATGCCGCGAATCACCGTTCTTTTGCGGAGTTAGGGTTGATCCCTGAACTGTTAGAAACGCTTAAAGCATTGGATTACCAGTCTCCAACCGCGATTCAGCAAAGCACTATTCCAGCCGTTATCGCGGGTCAAGATGTGTTAGGCGGCGCGATCACAGGCTCTGGGAAAACAGCGGCTTTTGCATTGCCTATTATTCAGCTACTTGCTACATCATCAAAGCAAAGTAAGCAGAGTAATGTTGTTTCTAGTTTAGTGCTGGTGCCTACACGAGAATTAGCACAGCAAGTTGCTGACAGTTTTATGCGCTATGCACAGAGCATTAAGCCTAATCTAAAGGTGTTAGCGGTTTACGGTGGTGTTTCAACCAATACCCAAATGCAGAGCTTACGCGGTGGTGCAGATATTCTGGTGGCGACGCCAGGTCGACTACTCGACTTGATATCAAGCAATGCGGTTAAGCTAGACAAAGTGAGCACGCTCGTCCTCGATGAAGCGGATCGCATGTTGAGCTTAGGCTTCACTGAAGAGTTAACCGCGTTACTTGCGCTAATGCCTGCTAAAAAGCAAACATTACTGTTTTCAGCGACTTTTCCTGAAGAAGTGACTTTGCTGACCCAATCATTGCTTAATAAGCCGGTTGAAGTTCAACTGCAAAGCCAAGAAGAAAACACCTTGGTGCAGCGTGTTATCACGGTTAACCGTAACCGTAAAACACCTTTGTTAGTGCAGCTTATTAAAGAGAATGATTGGCAACAAATTTTAATCTTTGCCAGTGCCAAATATACCTGCGATCGTTTAGCACATAAGCTTGATAATGCAGGGATCAAGGCCGAAATCTTCCATAGTGATAAAGCCCAAGGCACAAGAACTCGGGTTCTCGATGGTTTTAAACGAGGCGAGATCCGGGTGCTTATTGCTACTGATATTGCGGCGCGCGGTATTGATATTGAAAAACTGCCTATTGTCATTAACTATGAGCTACCACGTAGCCCTGCTGATTACATGCACCGTATTGGTCGAAGTGGCCGTGCTGGCGAAGCGGGTATAGCACTATCGCTGATCTCTCACGATGAATACCAGCATTTCGCAGTGATTGAGAAAAAGAACAAATTAAAGCTTGAACGTGAACAACATCCAGGTTTTGAAGCCGATAAAGAGGCACCTGAAGATTGTCCATCACGGATAGAAAAACCGATGGCAAAACCAGCGGGTAGCGGTAAGAAACATCGTAATAAGCTGCCGCAGGCAAACACAGACCTTTGGTCAAAAGAATAAGTCTCCATTGTAAATTTTACTTCGTTTAACACTAATAATTTATCTAGGAAAAAGTATGCAGCACCTATTTTGGTTAGTAGAAGGACAAATTGCAGGACGCAGTGGCCCCAATAAAGACGCATGGAATTTGTCTGAATTGAAAGAAGAGGGCATAGATGCCATTCTTTCCGTCAATAATGGCGAGTCGTGTGAAGATGCAGATTTTTCGTCTGTAGGCATTGAATACAAGTGCATTCCCTTTTCGCGCAATGCGCCGCCAGAAGCAGGGGATCTTGAGTTCTGTGTCGAACAAGTCCCAAAAGCACTGGCTTATATCAGAGAATGCGAAGCACAACATAAAACAGTGCTTATCCATTGCCGCTCGGGTAAAGATAGAACAGGCCTCATTATGGCTTACTATTTAATGGATAACGGTGCAGCGCCATTGCATGCAGTGAGTCAGATAAGAGCCATACGCGACATTGCTTTTAGCGCTGATGGCTGGGATCAATTTGCATTTGATGTGCTTTATGCGTTACAAGAATAGATACTAGTTAACGACTGAAGTTATTTAATGAAAGCAATCGGATTGCTTAAAAGCTTATCAATCAAATCAATGTTTATCTGGGCAGCCATACTATTACAGGTTGGCTGCCAGACTTCTCCTCAATACCCCGATAAAACATCTACATTCAAGCTTGCGACACAAACTCAATCGGTACTTTCCCAATATGTGGCAGCCGATCTTCAAGCTAATCCCGATTTAACGGGAGTAGTGCCATTAATCGACGGTGTAGATGCTTTCATCGCAAGGCTGGCATTGGTTAATGCTGCGACGACAAGTATTGATCTGCAATACTATATTTATCGCGCTGATGAGTCCGGTAGGTTGCTGTTATGGCACCTAATGGATGCCGCTGAACGCGGAGTTAGAGTGAGAATACTGCTCGATGATATGGCGACTAAGGATGCTGACAACACGCTACTGTTATTAGCAATGCACAACAATATTGATGTTCGGTTATACAATCCCTCATTTGAACGTCATTTCAGAAATCTCGCTTTTATCAGTAGCTTTTCTCGTTTAAACCATCGAATGCATAATAAGTCGCTAACTGTTGATAACAGTATTACCGTAGTGGGTGGCCGCAATATTGGCAATGAATATTTTTCTAACAACACCGATGTCGACTTTGGGGATTTTGACTTAATGGCCATTGGTGAGGTCGTCGATGACGTGTCGGACCAATTTGATTTGTATTGGAATGCACCTTTAACGGTTGAAATCAATGCGCTTGTTGAGGGTAAGGCGACTGAGCTGGAGTTAGCGCAAGCAATGGTCGTGGTTGATAGCGCTAAAGTGGAGTATCAAGATAATCCATACATGAAGCGTTTGTTAAGTAGCCAGTTAATACAGAAGATGGCTAATCATTCATTACCTTGGTATTGGGGACAGGCTAAACTTATTTATGATCAACCTGATAAACAAAACCATCAATTAGACTCTGACAGTATTCTGGCCAATTTAGGTGCTTTTCTATCGCAAGCTAACCAAGAAGTTCTTATTGTATCACCGTACTTCGTGCCCACTAGAGCGGGCGCTAATAACTTAATTGCAGCGGTCGAAAAGGGCATTAAGGTTACCATACTAACCAACAGCCTAGCGGCAACGGATGTGTTGGCAGTACACGCTGGGTATCGGACTTACCGGCAGCGGTTATTAGAATCTGGGGTGAGAATATTTGAAGTTAAGGCCAACCTAGAGCTGAAACGAAGCAGTAGTTGGACTGGAAGCTCAAAGAGTAGTCTGCATGCTAAAACGTTTATTATCGATAAACACTCTCTATTTGTTGGCTCTTTTAATTTTGACCCTCGCTCTGCATGGTTGAATACTGAAATGGGCCTCATTATTCGCAATCGTGAGCTGGCTAGTGAGGTGGTTAATGGCATAGGGGAAAGCTTAGCGGCAAATACTTATCGACTGTCAATTAGAGATGAAGAGATCGTCTGGCATGATGATTCGAAGCAGCGAGAAATATATACTGAACCCGATGCTGGCCTTTGGCGTAAGTTTTTAGTCGATTGCATCGCATTGCTACCCATTGAGTCACAGCTTTAATTGAGAGTTTAATATGATTGGGGTAAAGTTTACCCGAGGTAATCTGGGATCCGCCAGCAAGATGGGTTTATTAAAAGAGACGGCAGCATAATGAAAAGTAAGGCAAAGCAAGCTCAAGGGTTATTATTGTTTCAGCTGTCATATACTCAGTTGTTTGCGCTGGGAACACTAAAGGTGCGTGAGTTGGTGCCTTATAGTCCATTGAGTGTCATACCTCACTCTCATCCCACTATTTTAGGTGCCGCAACAATACGTGGCACCACTATTCCTGTTGTTGATATGGCCGCAGCAGTGGGTTATCGGCCTATATCGGAACAGGAGCGTAAAGATTGCTATATTATCATTACGGACTGCCAACGTATGGTGATCGGCTTCCTAGTGCGAGCTATCGATAAAATCATCGAATGTAACTGGCGAGATATAGAAGCGCCTCCGAATAATTTAGGCAAAAATGCTTTTTTGACGGGGGTGACACGTATCGACGATAAGTTAGTGCAATTACTAGACGTAGAGCTATTACTGTCAAAAGTCTTTCCAGCAAGCCCTGAAACAACAAGAGCGATATTGACGGATGTACAGCGAGAGCGTCTCAAGCCCTTACACATTTTGCTTGTTGATGACTCGATGGTGGCACGTAAACAGTTGTCTGACGCACTTGATAGCATCAATATCCCTTATCAGGTTACCGCCGATGGCCAACATGCTCTTTCAATTATGAAGCAAGCTGAAAAAAGTGGTCAGGCGATTGATATTCTGGTTAGCGATATTGAAATGCCTGGCCTAGATGGTTATGAATTGGCATTTGAGGTTAAGAATAATCCGGCGATTGCCGATGCCTATATTATCTTACATACGTCGTTATCGAGTGAGATCAGTGTGAGTCAGGCTCATCAAGTGGGTGCTGATGAAGCGCTCACCAAATTCGATGCGCATGAGCTTATTGACGCGATGTTACGCGGCGCTAATAAAGTACAAGTCATCGCCAATGTTTAGTAGCTTGTTAGTAAGATGCTATCTCTGAGTAATATCCAAGGCTAAATGTCTACCAAAGGTAGACAACTATGGTCACATCCGATACAAACAGTGTGGAAGGAAGATTAATTTTATTTAAGGCTTACCATTTTGCTGATAACCCTTAAATCAAATTGATACATACTAAAAATTATAATGATAGGTTAAGTAATGAATCAAAAAACATCACTGTTTGCCAAGTTGGCAAACAGCAATCTTGTGCTACAAATTCTAGCCGGTATTATTGCCGGTGTCGTGCTCGCGACAGTATCAAAAAGTGGTGCAGAAAGTGTCGCTTTTCTTGGTGAACTTTTCGTAGGAGCGCTGAAGGCAATCGCGCCTATCCTAGTGTTCATTCTCGTTGCAGCTTCTATCGCGAATCAAAAAAAGAACGCCAAAACAAATATGCGTCCTATTGTGACGCTTTATCTGTTTGGTACCTTTTGTGCGGCGTTAACAGCGGTACTGATGAGCTTTGCATTCCCTACCACATTGGTATTGGTTACCGGTGCTGAAGGTGCTACTCCACCAGAAGGGATCGGTGAAGTGATCAATACCTTGCTCTTCAAATTGGTCGATAACCCAGTTAACGCTCTAATGACTGGTAACTATATTGGTATTCTTGCTTGGGGCGTCGGACTCGGTTTAGCCTTGCATCACGCGAGTGATTCCACCAAACAGGTCTTTGCCGATGTAAGCCATGGCGTTTCACAAATGGTACGCTTTATTATCCGCTTAGCGCCTATTGGTATATTCGGTTTGGTGTCAGCAACATTTGCAGCGACCGGCTTTGAAGCGATCGCAGGTTATGCACAATTACTTGCAGTATTACTCGGCGCGATGGCAATCATGGCGTTAGTGGTTAACCCTGCGATTGTGTACTACAAGATCCGCCGTAATCCATATCCGTTGGTATTCACTTGCTTGCGTGAAAGTGGTGTGACAGCGTTCTTTACTCGCTCAAGCGCTGCGAATATTCCCGTTAACATGGCGTTGTGTGACAAGCTTAAGCTACATGAGGATACCTACTCAGTATCAATTCCTTTAGGTGCGACGATTAACATGGGCGGTGCGGCGATAACGATTACCATCTTAACGCTTGCCGCTGTGCATACCATGGGGGTTCAAGTTGATATCTTAACCGCCATATTACTCAGTGTTGTTGCCGCGGTCTCTGCTTGTGGGGCATCTGGAGTCGCGGGTGGTTCATTGCTACTTATTCCACTGGCCTGTAGCTTATTTGGGATCTCCAATGACGTTGCTATGCAGGTCGTTGCCGTCGGCTTTATCATTGGTGTGATTCAAGATTCTGCTGAAACTGGTTTGAACAGCTCTACTGACGTTCTCTTTACTGCTGCCGCATGTGAAGCCGCGGAAAGACAGCAGGGCTAATACGGTGAGTATTATATCGCTGGGTTAAATCACAGTGTAAAGAAAAGCCCCGCAACTTAGTTGACGGGGCTTTTTTATTAATCGAATAAGTTACTGAATAGCTTAATAGACAGATTAGCGGAGAAACTATGCGCCAATGATCCCCAATGGCTTACCCGTTTTCCAGCCACCACGAGTGAAATCTGGGAAGTTAACCGAGTTACTGCGGTTGTTGACTGATGCTTCACTGAGAACATTGACCACAGACCATGCTGCACCATCGTATACATCCTGATCGAGTGCTTCTCCGTTTCTGAGGCAATAAACCATTCTCCAAAGCATTAAAAAGTCCATACCACCATGGCCGCCATTTTTTTCAGCCTCTTGGCCCATTCGCTGCCAAAGGGGGTGGTCGTATTTGTCATACCACGGAGCCATGTCCCTATCCCATTGATGGAAGTTACCATTGCCATTTTTTTCAATCGCAATACGATTTGGGAATCCAGCGAACACACCGTTAGTGCCTTGAATTAAATTATGACGACTGTAAGGCCTTGGGGTTGTCGTATCATGCTGTACCATAATGGTACGGCCTTTGGCAGTTTTAATGAGACTGGTGTTAATATCGCCGTTGATATAATTAAGTTGATTGCGTTCATGATCTTCAGGAAACTCTCGTTGAGCGTACAATGCTCGGCCTAACGCTGGAGAACTCATCGAGGTCAAGTAGTCGAAACGGTCACCGCGGTTAATGTTCATATACTGAGATACAGGGCCTAAGCCGTGGGTCGGATATAGGTTGCCATTTCTTTTGGTGTGCCAGTAGGTACGCCATGAGCCTGTTTTTTGGTTTATCTCTTTCATTTGCCAGCGCAGTTCATGGATATAAGCTGCCTCACCATGCAGGAGCTCGCCAAATACTCCCTGACGAACCATATTGAGCACCATTAACTCATCTCGACCGTAGTTTACATTTTCCATCATCATGCAGTTCTTCTGGGTCTTTTCTGCGGTGTTGACGATTTGCCAGCACTCTTCGACGGTAAGAGCGAGTGGTACTTCTACAAAGGCATGCTTCCCGCTTTCCATGGTATCGATAGCCATAGGGGCATGCCATTCCCATGGGGTAGAAATAATAACCATGTCGATATCTTTGCGGCTTAGTAGTTCTAGGTAAGCTCGCTCACTGCCGGTGTGGCGCGCTGGTGCCTTGAAGCCTTGC
This sequence comes from Shewanella sp. GutDb-MelDb, assembly GCF_002836075.1. Classification (NCBI taxonomy): domain Bacteria; kingdom Pseudomonadati; phylum Pseudomonadota; class Gammaproteobacteria; order Alteromonadales; family Shewanellaceae; genus Shewanella; species Shewanella sp. GutDb-MelDb. The sequence goes on from NZ_PJBM01000136.1 coordinate 7,157, forward strand.
TGCTTTACAAACTCGATGGACTTGTCTAATGCCAAAGGGTTGGTATCGCATATTGCTACTATTTCAACGCCTTCTAAGCGGCAAAAGTGTTGTACATGCCCTGAACCGCGTTGCCCAACACCAATAAAACCAACTCTTACCGTTTCCATTTTTGCAACAACTAACCCCATAACACTGCTCCCTAGCGAGGGAGGCCGAGGAACTAAATTTTCTGTTGCTGAAAAAGATGATGTCGCAAAGCTTGCTGCAGCAAGGCTCGCTGTTTTTAAAAAGTGTCTGCGATTAAGTTTCATTATCGGTCCTATAGATGGGGCACAATAGCGTTAGCTGACTCGAAGTCCTATTTTAGCTTTGGTATTCCAACAAAGTTATATCAAACTTATTGCGTTGATGGCTAAAAAAAGTCGTTACGGTTTGTTGCACTTGCCTTTTTATTCAGGTTTACTAAAGTTATGCATATAAAGTGACTTATATCGCGTTTTTATTTTTAATGTGCGATACAATTTCATTGTAGAGGTAATGGGTATTTTTGTTGCAAACATTATTTCAATGACTGATTTTAATAACAATTATTTTACAAGTTAACCGTTTGGGGTAGTGAAGTCGATGGCTGTTGTGAGTAATGGAACAAAAAAAGTTATTCAAATTGAGAATAGAACAAAACTCAAGGAGATAGAAATGTCGGTAGTCGAAAAGCGTAGGCGTTTATTTTGGCAAGATACGGATCTTGAGACCAGAGAAGTGATTGGACGTTGGGTTGATGAGAGACCACTGCTGGGTGATAACATCACTGTTTACAAGCTAGCGGATACTTATTATCTAGAGACTTGGTACAACGATGGTTGCCACAGCTTAGATGAGATGATCTCAAAAGAGTCGGATGATGGTGTGAAGCTAGAGGATAAGGGCGGTAACATTTTCGGTGAGTATTTTATGCTGACGGCAAGTAATGAGCTAATGTTCTGTAATTCCAGCTTGTGTTATTACACGGCGACTAAGGCTGAAGCAGCATAAGCACTGATTATAAATACTTTAGTTAAGAGTGTTGTATAAGTGCCGGTGAATTGAATGTTAGATAAAATAGGGGGCAAGAGCCCCTTATTATTGGATAGCATTTGTAGCTTAAAAAGAACAATAACTGCGAAATAATGTCTTTTTACCTGTGTAGGGGTGGGTAAAACTGAGCTCTTGCGCATGCAGTTTTAACCTGGGTGCAGCCTCAATTACCTGCTTGTTGCCATAAAAATCATCACCTAAAATGGTGTTACCTATCGCAAGCATATGAACGCGAAGTTGATGTGTTCGGCCTGTGACGGGTTTTAGCATTAACAAAGTACTATTGGCTCTCACTTCAAGAGTTTGATAATGGGTAATTGCGACCTTGCCATTGTCACTCACTTGCTGCTTGGGTGGATTGGTTTTATCAGCCGCTAACGACAGTTCTATTATTCCTTCGGCATCGTTGAGATGTCCGCTTACTTCGGCAATATAGGTTTTCTTGGTTTTCCGGTCTTGAAACTGGGTTTTTAGGTTTGATTCTGCCTTTTTATTTCGAGCAAACACCATGATGCCAGACGTTGCACAATCTAAACGGTGCACCAATATTGCATCGTTGAATCGTTGTTGAATTCGAGTAAGAGCACAGTCATAGGTATTCTTTGCTATCCCAGGATTAGAAAGTAATCCTGACGGTTTATTAATGATAATGATGTCTCGATCGACATAACGGATATCTAACCAAGGGATATTAGGTGGCTGATAGGTAAATATTTGCATGAATTCTCCTGTTGCGAGGTAATTCTAGCAAAATAATGCCCTGCGACAAGTGACAATTGTCTTCTAGGTCTTTTCTAAGCGGAAGAATATCGATAATCGGGGACTGGGTTATTGTGTTTGAACATAAAATAGACAGTAATAGCGCTAGAATCCACAGCATTAATCATTTGCCATTATTAACACTAAAAGCTCACCACCTCCATGTTATGCAAAGCTTGCATAGGGCTGATCTATCCAGCGACTCTATGATGGATTCTCTAATTTGGCTAAGCCAGATACGCAAAGGAGGAAGCGTTGGAGTCATACAATAAGTATTCAAATGAGAAAGTATTTTAGGCGTAGAAAATGATGATGTTCAGTAACTCATCATATTCAATGGCGTTTCTGCTTATAGATATTCTGGCGGTGTATTACGTGTCCAAAGCCGACTGTACGCCATAAGCTGCGGATAAAAGGTACGAAAAGCGATCTCTATTTCTATATCGAGTTTCTTAACGCAATCTTGAGCACCCTTAAAGATGTCAGGTTTTGAAACGCGTTGTGCAACCGATGCGAGGGTTTGGTTAAGCCCTTTTCGGCTTTGATAAGCGACGAGCCAATTTTCTTGGCGCATTTTTGGAGCCATACTTTGTAACTGCTCAGGTAATTGCTCACAAGCATCAATTTGATTGTACGCATGAGTTGCAAACTCACTCAAACTTAGGTGATGGTATTCTTCCCAATACTTTGCCAGCATGTGGTCAAAGCAAATATCAACGATAATGGGGGCCGCACGAGTTAATGATTTTGGAAATTTTTCGTGTAGCTCTTTGGTGAGTTCATGGGTATCTGTCAGTTTATCTATTTGTCGGTGTAGCCAAAGACCCTGTTGTAGATGTTTCGGAAAACGTTCGATATTGCCTTTAGCAAAATCACCAGCAAGATTCGCTGCTAAAGAGGTTTGGCTAACATCCGCTAGGTGCAAGTGTGCAAGAAAGTTCATATTTTATACTTGGTGATATGAGTACTTTCACGGTAACATGCAGCGCGATGCGAAGGAAATTCTTTATTACAATTATTGTAGTGAAGCGTTAGCTTCATGGATGTGCATCGTTTTAAAGCAATTTTCCCATATATTAACGGTTTGAGGATCAAGGATGATGTGGAACTGGTTATCAAAAAAGCTTGTTGGTACAGAGAAACCCCTGCGCAGAAAAGTAGAAGTCGATATTCCCTACGAGCAACATCGCTACCGTATTGAAGATCTCGCTAATGAAACGCAAGTGTCTCCGGAAGACAACGACCACAGCAAAGTGTGACATAAACTAACGCTAACCGCTCTAGAGTGGCCTTTACTGGTTATTTAAAGCAATAGTGGGACTTTATTGTGCCATTATTGTTGATCTTATTTTGCTCTAGTCATAGACTAGCGGCCGATTTAAAGACAGTAGAGACTTTCCATGCGCGTTGCAGACTTTTCTTTTGAACTTCCTGATGAGCTTATAGCTCGTTATCCCACTCCTGAGCGTACTGCTTCTAGATTATTATCGTTAGACGGTAATAGTGGTGCATTAGCGGATCTGCAATTTACTGCGATTCTTGAACAAGTTCAGCCGGGTGATTTGATGGTATTTAATAATACCCGTGTCATACCTGCGCGCTTATTTGGTAAAAAACAGTCCGGTGGTAAGTTAGAGATCTTAGTCGAGCGCATGCTTGATGATAAGCGAATTCTAGCGCATGTTCGTAGCTCTAAGTCCCCTAAGGTAGATGCTATTATCTGCTTAGATGGCGGTTATGAAATGAAAATGTGTGCTCGTCATGACACGCTATTTGAATTACAACTGCAGTCTGATAAAACGATCCTTGAGGTGTTAGAAGAGGTCGGCCATATGCCATTGCCACCTTATATCGACAGACCGGACGAAGATGCCGATAAAGAACGTTATCAAACCGTTTATAACCAAACTCCAGGCGCTGTCGCTGCGCCAACAGCAGGTTTGCATTTTGACGATGCAATGCTGGCAGCACTAAAAGAGAAAGGTGTTAACACCGCTTTTGTTACTTTGCACGTGGGCGCAGGCACATTCCAGCCGGTACGCGTTGACGAGATTCTTGACCATAAAATGCATTCAGAGTGGGCCGAAGTATCTCAAGAGGTGGTTGACTTAATTGCTGCCACTAAAGCGAAAGGCAAGCGAGTCATTGCCGTGGGTACCACATCAGTACGCTCTTTAGAAAGTGCCGCTAAAGCATCTTTAGCTGAGCTTGAACCCTTTAAAGGTGACACCGATATCTTTATTTACCCTGGATATCAGTTCCAAATAGTCGATGCAATGCTGACTAATTTTCATCTACCCGAATCGACATTGATTATGTTACTGAGTGCTTTCGCTGGCTTTGATGAAGTAAAAAACGCCTATCAGCACGCGATTGCTCAAAAATACCGCTTCTTTAGCTATGGTGACGCCATGTTTGTGACTAAAAAAGCGAACTAATACTAAAATATGCTTTAAAATACCCACCCATACAAATGAGGTGGGTATTTTTTTGTCCTCATTTTGGTGCTTATTTTGAGGGTAAGGGTTGATACTGATTTGTTTGCCCTTATCTCTAGTCTTAATCTACAACTCGATAGTCGAGTTAACTCAGGTCAGACTGTTTATCTGGCGAGGTGAATAATGAAATTTGAATTAGATACAACCCAAGGTCGCGCACGTCGCGGTCGTTTAGTGTTTGAACGCGGTACCGTTGAAACACCAGCGTTTATGCCTGTAGGTACTTACGGTACTGTAAAAGGGATGACGCCTGAAGAAGTGCGTGAAACTGGCGCTGATATCCTGCTCGGTAATACTTTTCACTTATGGCTTCGCCCAGGTGAAGAGATCATGCGTAAACATGGTGACCTGCATGACTTTATGAACTGGCAGCGTCCAATTTTGACTGACTCAGGTGGATTCCAAGTATTTAGCTTGGGCGATATCCGTAAGATCACCGAAGCGGGCGTACATTTCCGTTCACCGATTAATGGTGAAAAGATTTTCTTAGATCCAGAAAAATCAATGCAGATCCAAGATTCATTAGGCAGCGATGTCGTGATGATTTTTGATGAGTGCACGCCATACCCAGCAACAGAAGATGAAGCACGTAAATCGATGCAGATGTCTCTACGTTGGGCTCAGCGTTCACGTGATGAATTCGACAAACTTGAAAACCCGAACTCGTTGTTCGGCATTATTCAAGGTGGTGTTTATGAAGACCTGCGCGATGAAAGCCTAAATGGCCTAGTCGACATTGGTTTTGATGGATACGCAGTCGGTGGTTTAGCCGTTGGTGAACCTAAAGAAGACATGCACCGCATTCTTGAGCACGTTTGTCCTAAGATACCAGCTGATAAACCACGCTACTTGATGGGGGTCGGTAAACCAGAGGATTTAGTTGAAGGCGTACGTCGTGGCGTAGACATGTTTGATTGTGTTATGCCAACACGTAATGCTCGAAACGGTCATTTGTTTACCAGTGAAGGTGTTATCAAGATCCGTAATGCACGTCATCGTGATGACACTGCACCACTCGATGCTAAGTGTGATTGTTATACCTGTAAGAACTATTCACGGGCATACCTTTACCACTTAGATCGTTGTAATGAGATTCTAGGTGCTCGATTAAACACCATGCATAACCTTCGTTATTATCAAAGATTGATGGAAGGTTTGCGTGGTGCGATTGAGACAGGTACATTAGACGACTTTGTTACAGAGTTCTATACCAGCCTTGGCCGGGAAGTACCTGAAGTTCCTGAATTAACCGATTAATTTTTACTCAGACAATAAGAAGAGACAACTATGTTTATTTCAAATGCGTATGCAGCAGATTCACCTATAGGCGGCGCTGGCGGCACTATGGAACTTATTTTCATGTTGGTCATTTTTGGCCTGATTTTCTACTTTATGATTTTCCGTCCACAGTCTAAGCGCGTAAAAGAGCACAAGAACCTTATGGGCTCTTTGAGCAAAGGCGATGAAGTGCTGACTAGCGGTGGCATTTTGGGCAAGATAGCCAAAATCAGTGATGAGAATGACTACGTATTGTTGGCTATCAACGAGACTAGCGAAATCACTATTAAAAAGGATTACATTGCGGCGGTATTGCCAAAAGGCTCTATTAAGTCACTTTAAGCCAAGAGGGCTATGGCGTGTTAAATAAATACCCAATGTGGAAAAACCTAATGGTGATGATTATCATCGCCGTAGGTGCATTCTATGCGATACCAAACCTTTTCGGTGAGGACCATGCTGTACAGGTGGTTGCAACCCGAGGGGCAGAGGTGACAGCGTCGACTCAGTCGGCAGTAAATGATGTATTAGTAAGTAAAGGCATCGCTGTTAAGCGTTCTGAGCTAGAAAACGGTCAATTATTGGTTCGTGTTAATAATGGTGAAGATCAATTATTAGCGAAAGAGGCGATTTCTGATGCACTTGGCGACAAGTTCACAGTAGCGCTTAACTTAGCGCCAGCAACACCAGAATGGTTAGAGTCTATGGGCGGTTCGCCTATGAAACTAGGTCTCGATCTACGTGGTGGTGTTCACTTCTTAATGGAAGTTGACATGGGTGAAGCCGTTCGCAAGATGACCGAAGCCAAAGTTGCTGACTACAGAACTGATTTACGAGCTGAGAAAATTCGCTATGCGGGTATTCGTAATGGCGCCAAAGGTATCGAGATTAAGTTTCGTGATGCTGAGACCCTAGCGAATGCAGAACGCTTCCTTAAGTCTCGCAGTAACGACATGGTCTTTACTGACCGCTCTACTGGAGATAACTATTTCCTTATTGCTAATCCAAGTGACGTTTATTTAAAACAGATCAAGGAAGATGCGTTACAACAAAATATTACAACCTTGCGTAATCGTGTCAACGAGCTTGGTGTGGCTGAGCCTGTTGTACAGCGCCAAGGTGCTGAACGTATTATTGTTGAACTGCCTGGTGTTCAAGACACGGCTCGCGCAAAAGAGATTTTGAGTGCGACTGCGTCAATCGAATTCCACATGGTTGATCAGAGTGCGGACGCTCAAGCGGTAGCTAGTGGTCGTGTACCAGCGGGTTCTGAAGTTTATCAGCGCCGCTCAGGTGGCCCTGTTGTACTTAAAAAAGCGGTTATGCTAACGGGTGATCATATCCAAGGTGCACAACCAAGCTACGATGAGTACAGCCGCCCACAAGTGTCTATTAACCTAGATTCTAAAGGTGGTTCTATATTCTCAAATGTGACTAAAGACAACATAGGTAAGCCTATGGCAACTTTATTCATTGAGTATAAAGATACTGGTGATAAGAACGCTGACGGCAGCGTGAAAATGAAGAAGATTGAAGAAGTTATTTCAGTCGCCACGATTCAAGCTCGTCTTGGTCGTAACTTTGTGATCACCGGCCTTGAACATGCTGAATCACAAAACTTAGCGCTGTTACTTCGTGCTGGTGCGTTGATTGCGCCGGTTTATATCGTTGAAGAACGTACCATTGGCCCAAGCTTAGGTGCTGAAAATATCCAAAACGGTGTTCAAGCAATGATCTGGGGTATGGCGGTTGTTCTTGTCTTCATGATGGTTTATTACCGTGGCTTTGGTCTTATCGCAAACCTTGCGTTAACAGCTAACCTAGTGATGGTTGTTGGTGTTATGTCGATGATCCCTGGCGCTGTACTAACGCTTCCTGGTATTGCCGGTATGGTATTAACAGTGGGTATGGCGGTTGACGGTAACGTACTTATTTACGAGCGTATTCGTGAAGAACTGCGTAACGGTCGAAGCGTTCAGCAAGCGATTCATGAAGGTTATGGCAATGCATTTTCAACAATTGCCGATGCTAACATTACTACCTTTATGACGGCACTTATCTTATTTGCTGTCGGCACGGGTGCAGTAAAAGGCTTCGCGGTTACCTTAATGATTGGTATCGCTACTTCTATGTTTACCGCTATTGTCGGAACTCGTTCAATTGTGAACGCGATCTGGGGTGGTAAGCGCGTGAAGAAACTGTCTATCTAAGAGGAAGTTGAAATGTTTCAGATTTTAAATATCAAAGGCTCTGTCAACTTTCTGCGTCATGCTATACCTATTAGTATCCTTTCAGTGATACTAGTGCTGGGCTCGTTAGGGTCTTTAGCGACAAAGGGTATTAATTGGGGCTTGGATTTTACGGGCGGTACCGTTGTTGAACTCGAATTTTCGAATTCAGTCAATTTGACAGTGATACGTGATGGACTCACAACAGATGAAACCGATGGTGCAATAGTACAAAACTTTGGTTCGAGCCGCGACATTCTTATTCGCCTTCCTGTTAAAGAAGGCATAAAGAGTGATGTGCAGGTTGCTCAGGTCATGGACGCTGTTACTGTACTTGACCCTGCTGTAATCCAAAAACGAGTTGAGTTTGTAGGACCACAAGTCGGTAAAGAGTTAGCTGAGCAAGGTGGATTAGCGGTTTTAGTCGCATTGATATGTATTCTAATATACGTATCTTTCCGCTTTGAATGGCGTTTAGCATTAGGTTCTGTAACGGCATTAGCCCATGACGTTATCATTACCCTTGGCGTGTTCTCTTTATTTCAACTTGAATTCGACCTCACTGTATTGGCAGGTGTGTTAACCGTTGTTGGTTACTCGCTCAACGATACGATTGTTGTATTTGACCGTATACGTGAAAACTTCCTCAAGATGCGTAAAAGCAGTCCTGAAGAAGTGGTGAATACGTCGATTACTCAGACAATGAGTCGTACTATTATTACAACAGCGACGACATTAGTCGTAGTTATTGCCTTGTTCTTAAAAGGTGGCACCATGATCCACGGCTTTGCTACGGCTTTGCTAATGGGGATTTTTGTCGGTACATTTTCTTCAATCTACGTCGCGAGTTTCTTAGCGATTAAACTTGGGATCAATCGTGAACACATGATGCCAGTTGAGATTGAAAAAGAGGGTGCAGATCAAGATAAACTAATGTCTTAGTCATTAGGTTGATTTTTAAAAGCCACCTTTTAGGTGGCTTTTTTGTTTAATTTACTAGGATATTGTCTAATAGTAGGGGATTTGACTAAGATTGTTTTATCAGTATGGTATTTTGTATTGAGCGATAAAACAGCGCTCGACAGTACTGATGTTTTAGCAGTAGCATGTAAGTCTATTTTAGCGCGTGAAAAATAGGAACGGCGGGTGAATAACGTTGTATACCCGTTTATTAGTTGATGTATTGGCTTATCAAACATAGCCAATAGCGCAATAGCAGTAGGAAATAACATGGATGATAAAATGCGGTTACTTGCAGCTGGAAACTTGTTAGAAGCGCATACTTGGAAAGGTATGCTTGAATCTATTGGTATTCCGGTAGAGCTTAAAGGTGAAGCGCTATTAGGTGGCGTGGGTGAATTGCCTACAGGGATACAGAATGTTGAGCTTTGGGTATCACAGAGCCATTACCAGAGTGCCAAAAAACAGATGGAATCGTTGAATGCGGATCGTCCGCAGTGGAAATGCGTTAATTGCCATGAAGTTAATGAGTCAAGCTTTGAGCTGTGTTGGAATTGCGGCGCTGAAAGAAGTGAGCAGTACAATTAATGAAACATAACCCTGCATTTCTGGCTCTTGTTGAAAGTATTCTCCCACATATTACTGAAATCACTATTGAACAATACTTGACGCATAAAGGCTGGACCTTACTTGATGTGAGAGAAGATCATGAGTGGAATATCAATCATCTTCCCGCTGCGCATCACTTGTGCAAAGGCATTATTGAAAGAGATATCGAGACGCGCTTTCCTGATAAGAGTACTCCCCTAACGCTATATTGTGGTGGTGGTTACCGCTCGGCAATGGCTGCTTTTAATTTACAAGTTATGGGTTATACCAAAGTTGTCTCACTATCAGGTGGTTATAAAGCATGGCTTGAGAGACAATTGCCGCTTATTGAAGGTTAGTGCTATTCGTTAGCTGTAGAGGTCAATTCGCTTAATGCAATATTTTCCGTTGTTTGTTGATACCCAATCCTTGAGGGTATTAATCGTAGGTGGTGGCGATGTTGCCAGTCGTAAACTCGATTTGCTCTGTCGTACTGAAGCTGAGGTGC
>NZ_PJBM01000138.1:0-15820 GCF_002836075.1 Shewanella sp. GutDb-MelDb
CAGCCCCTAGTACTATTTCCTCAACGACTGATTAGTCTTCTTCTCTTTTGAAGATGGTGCAGTTGTGAGATGCGTAAGCAGCATCAAAAGCATTTCGTTGAAAACGCTTTAGGTCTAGCCCTTCAAAGTCAACTTGTGGCGGGTTACGCTTTAGTTGTGCTTTAATCGTGACTGGAGAAATAAACGTTACCGGAACGCCAATCACTTGAATCACAGCTTCGAGCTTAAAGCTTGTGACGCTACCAGCGCCTTTACCTTTTTGCTCACGCTCAATGATGACGACTTCATCTACACGGTAGTCTTCTAAAAGTTTACTAAATGCAAAGTGAAACTCACGAATAGCGTCAGTTTGTGCTGAGTTTGAAATAGCGAATGATTTCTGACGGCAATCAGGCACATTGTAAGTTTCGCCTTCATAACTTAATAAACTGATGATGGCTTCGCCACCTTTTAACTCTACGCCACAAACTTTCATGATAAACCTTCGAAATAACAATATTGCGCATATTGTAGCGTTATTTTTGTCACTGGTCAGCGTTTAGCGTTAGCAATTGAAAATAAATTTCCTATTGTTGTATGACATTCAAACAAAATTAATCTGAAGTCAGTGCTAATGAAATACACCGAGCGGTAATTCGGTCTTATACAAAAGACACAGTGACTCCCTTAGGGTAAAGAGGACATTGCTATGAAGCTAGGTTTTATGAAAACAGATTTTATCAGCCCCTTTTTTAAATTGACGGCACTATTATTGAGTTTTGTCTTAGTGGGGTGCACAAGCTTAGGTGGAGAGCCGACGTTTCAGGATAAAGGCGTGGCGGTGAATGGTTACGATGTAGTCGCTTATTTTTCCGAGCAACAGCCTGTTACAGGCAAAGTAGAATATAGTAGTCAGTACAACAATGTAGAGTGGCTCTTTAGCAGCGAGCAAAATAAAATAATGTTCGAGCAAGATCAGCAGTACTACGTGCCACAATATGGTGGCTATTGCGCTTATGGTATGTCTAAAGGGTTTGTGGTGGATACCGATCCAAATGCGTTTACTATTTTGAATAATAAGCTGTATCTAAACTATAGTCTTGGGGTCAGAGAAACTTGGCTTAACGATACGGCGGTTTATATAGAACGTGCAGATAAAAACTGGCAAGAGAAAACCGCTAAGTAATGTTATCGATGAAGCACAGAAAATAAAAAAACGCTGGGATAGATAACCATCACAGCGTTTAATCAACAGCCTTAACTTAGGCTAAATCTAATCTTCAGGAGTATCTTGCAGTTTAGATTTAGGCTTTTTAAGCATTGGTGCGTCACCAACATCAACACCGGTTGCAAAACGTCTATCACGGTTAGCAGACGCTTTTGCTGCGGTTCTTTTCTTGGCTGTTACTGCTTTTTTCTTAGCTGCTGGTTTCGCTTTACTCTTGCTCACAGGTTTTGCTTTTAAACCTGCGAACTTACCTTTCAAGCCTTCAAGCTCACTAAAGCCAAACTTCTTGTTTAAGAATGTTTGTACCTGGGTAAAGTTTACCCAGTCTTTAGGGCCGACGAGTGAAACTGCATCACCTTTAGCGCCAGCACGGCCTGTACGACCAATGCGGTGTACATATTCCTCAGCAAATTTTGGCATATCAAAGTTGATCACTAACGATACGTTGAGTAGATCTAGACCACGAGATGCCACATCGGTAGTGACCAATATCTGCTGCAAACCACGGCTAAACTCATCCATGATTTGATTACGAGCGGTTTGCTTTAACTCACCACTGAGTGATGCCGTTTTAAAACCTTCTTCAGCAAGCTTTATAGCGAGGCGTTCTGTATCGGATCTTGTGGCTGTAAAGATGATGATCTGCTTTTGCTGCTCATCTTTTAAGATCCGCGATAGTAGCGCTTCTTTATGATCAAGATGATCACATAGGAATATACGTTGAGTAATGTCTTTGTGCTCTAAATTACCGGCACCAATAGAGACATGCTCCGGTGTTTTAAGCAGCTCTGCAGCTATTTCATTGACATCGCCATGATCAAGCGTGGCAGAAAACATCAATGTTTGACGACGTTTATGATCTGCTGCATTGTTAATTTGCTTAAGTTGTTCAGCAAAGCCTAAATCTAACATACGATCGGCTTCATCTAATATGAGCAACTCAAGCCCATTAAGGTGCAAGTGATGTTGCTTAAGATGGTCTGCTAAACGACCTGGGGTTGCCACAACAAAATGCGGGTCACGAGCAAGTGCTTTTGCTTGGTCGTTAAAGTTTTCACCGCCTAGAATTTTGGTGGCTTTATATTGGGTGTTGGCGACTAGTAAACGCAGTTGGCTATAGACTTGGGTAGCAAGCTCTCGAGTCGGTAGCAAAATAACAACGCGTGGATCGCGCTTACTCAATGCTCTACACGAAATCATCCTTTGCATCGCAGGTAGCAAGAACGCCAAGGTTTTGCCTGAACCTGTTTTAGATGATGCCATTATATCTTTGCCCGCAAGGGCAATAGGGATGGCTTGTTCCTGGATCTCAGTTGGGGTGTCTATACCCATGTGCTTTAACGTTTGTAAAAGACGTTGATCCAGTGAAAAATCGGTGAATGGCAAAGGTGAACTCCTTAAATAATCTGACCGAGTATTATAGCCTAGATAGATAGAGCAGGGCTATGATTAGCCATTAAGTTTATGTCAAAGCTGTCGAAATAGGCGGGTGGCAAGCTGAATATGGATGCACAACACGATAGCGTGATTAAATTAGGTTAAAATTAGCGGCCGTAATGCCGTAACATAGCGCTGTATTGCAAAAGAGTAACTCGATCTTAATTAGCTTGTAGGAGTCGCAACGCGTGTCGGACAATAATAATTCAGTTAAAATTGGACTCGCTTTAGGTAGCGGTGCCGCTAAAGGCTGGGCGCATATTGGTGTGCTCAATGGGCTAGCCAAAATGGGCGTTTATCCTGATAAAATAGCTGGCTGCTCTATCGGCGCAGTCGTGGGGGCTGCCTATGCTAATGATAATCTTGATGAGCTAGAAACCTGGGTGAGAAGTTTTAGCAGCTGGGACGTATTAGGTTTGATGGATCTGAGCTGGCGAAAAGGCGGGCTGATTGGCGGCGAAAAAGTGTTTGATGTGTTGCAAAAACGGATGGGCGACATGCAGATCGAGGATCTTAAAAAACCCTTCACCGCGGTAGCAACTGATCTATATTCTGGTCAAGAAATTTGGTTTACCGAAGGTGATCTACGCCATGCAGTGCGTGCTTCATGTTCTATGCCTGGTATTTTACCGCCAGTCAAAGTGGCCGATCGCTGGCTGGTGGATGGCGCGGTGGTGAATCCTGTTCCAGTATCAGTAAGCCGAGCAATGGGTGTTGATATTGTTATTGCGGTTGACCTTCACGGACTTCGCCGTGGGCGTATGCAAGTGTTGCCAGTCAACATGAAAAGTAATAAGCCGACAAACCAAGAAGTTGCGGAAGCAGAGAAGCATCAAGAATTGGGCTTTACCGATCTGCTTGCGCGCGGAAGAGATTATATTACCGGCCTAACGGATAAGTTTTCTCCTAGTAACAAAACTGGCGGTCATATTAATCCCAATCCCGGTATGCTGGCGGTGATGTCACAGTCGATGGAAATACTAGAACAGCGCCATAAGCGGGCGAGACTAATGGGCGACCCACCAGATATTTGTATCGTGCCAGATCTTGGTGATATCGGTACTATGGAGTTTCATCGCGCGGAGGAAGCTATTGCGGCAGGTGAAGCGGCAGTAGAGCAAGTAGCACACCTTATTGAAGCTGCATTGGCACCATACCGTTAAATAATCTTAACTTGGTTGTAACAAAAGGGCCAGAAGGCCCTTTTATGTCACTGTTTTTCAGTGTGATATTAACGCATGAAGTATGCTGGTTTCTTAATGAATTAAGCCAGTTTTACAATCATCTTGCCGCGGTTTTTACCTTCAAATAGACCGATAAAGGCATCAGGTGCGTTTGATAACCCTTCATAAATAGTCTGCTCTGCAGTGACTTTTCCTTCAGCTAACCATTGGCCCATTTGCTTAGCGAACTCAGGGTAATGAGCCCAATGTTCAAATACAATGAAACCTTCAATCTTTAACTTCTTCATGATGATCATGGCTAAATTACTCGGTCCAGGTGTCGGCACTGTATCGTTGTATTGTGAAATCATGCCGCACACGGCGATACGGCCATGGTCATTCATATTGTTCAATGCGGCTGTTAAGTGATCGCCACCGACATTTTCAAAATAGACATCAACACCTTCTGGCGCCGCAGCTGCTAATGCAGCGCTTAAATCACCACAAGTCTTGTAGTTGATCACGGCATCAACACCAAGTGATTTAATATGCTCAGCTTTCTCATCAGAGCCTACGGATGCAATAACGCGGGCACCCATTAATTTTCCAATCTGTACAGCTACACTGCCAACTGCACCGGATGCTGCTGAAACGAAAAGTGTTTCGCCCGCCTTTAATTCTGCAATGCGGTTGAGGCCTGTCCAAGCCGTCATACCCGGCATACCGAGTACACCGAGAAAGTGTGATTCGTTGATAGGAGTTTGCGGTAGGCGAGTTATTTCGGTGCCATCACTAACATAATGACTGCGCCAGCCGTGCATGCTGTTAACCTTGCTGCCCACTGGAAATTCAACATTGTTTGATTCTGTGACTTCACCAATAGCGCCGCCTTCAAGCACTGCACCAATCTGAAAAGGAGCAATGTAGCTTTTCCTATCAATCATGCGGCCACGCATGTACGGGTCAACCGACATCCATAAATTTTTGACGAGAAATTCACCCTCTTTAATGGCGGGTAAAGTCACTTCTGCTTCGGTAAAGTTACTGGCGTTAGGTAATCCTTCAGGACGAGATTTTAGTTGAATTTGTTTAGCGTTCATAATGAGCCTTTATTTTTGTTTGTGCGCAAAGTAATTGTTTGCATCATAACTAACCGCCAAAATTTATGCAAATACTTTGCGCGCAAAATAACTCTGCGCAAAATAAAATGCGATCAGCTAGTTTTGTTAAAGGGAGTCAGGTAAAATTGCAGTACTTAATAAAGGTAGTGAAGGTCGTAGTGAAAAACAAAGTGTCAAATAACGATACCGACGCATGTCTGTCGGATAATGTTTGTTTTGCTCTGTATACCGCAGGGAATGCACTTATGCGCGCTTACCGCCCTTTATTGGATCAGTATGAACTCACTTATCCACAGTATCTGGTGATGCAAGCATTGTGGCTACAAGATAGAGCAAGCATGACCCAGTTGTCTCGCGCGACTCGTCTGGATATGGGCACATTGACGCCCATCGTTAAACGTTTAGAGAGCAAGTTATTTTTACAACGCTTGGCTGATGAAACCGATGAACGTAAAAAAGTTATCGCACTCACCAAAGCGGGCTTCGCTCTGCAAGCCGATGCGCTTGCACAAAAAAGTACCTTGCTTGAAAAAGTCAGCATGACTGAGCATGATATTGAATCATTGCGCACACTTTGCTTGACCTTAACCGCAGAATTGAACCAAAAGTAAGCAGTCAATTTTATCATCAAAAAAACGGCACGTTTCCTGCTTAGTTAGGCTATGACTAAATCAGTGCCGAATTTTTGACGATGAACCCACTTAGTAGTATCAATAACCCTGTAAATAGCGGCGCAGTGCTGGCAGATGCATATGGTGTGTCAGGCACTAAAGCGGGAGTCGGCAGCGCTACAGGCATCCAAGGCATTAATGCTGACGCATCAGCTTCATCAACAAATACCGTCACTAAAGATGATCATGGCTTAGTGTTATCTGGCCGCGCTGAGCGAGCGCAGAAAATAGAAGCCATGGCGAAGGACTTTTTTCAAGATGGCAGTTTCAGCTCTGAAAAATTACCCAGTCTTATTCAGCGGCTCTATAAAGATGGTATTTTGTCCGATGGGCAACTGAACCGTCTAACGAATAGTGGCTTTGATATTCCGCCCACTGAAGCGCAGTCATTAGCTGATTTTATTGACGAGCAGCGTGCGACGCTAACCAATAGTGATGAAGATAGAGAGCTGGCAGGGACGTTAGATGAAGCAAAATGGGTTATGCGCACGATGGATTCAATCCAGTCTCCTGCCATTGCACAAAAAGCAAATCGCGTTGCCACTGACATTACTGCTTTGCTAGGGTCTGAACGCCCACTCACTGATCAACAGAAGCATCAATATCAGGGCATAAAATCTTTAATGCAGTTAGCCTCAATGACAGGTGAACATCAACAAGCATCGGGTCAGCTGAACAGTTATTTGGCGCTCGCAAAACAGCATTAATGTCGTTGGTTTTTAGTTAACCCCCTAGCAGGTTATTTTGATGGCTTCACTGGTTAAAAATTGAGGCCGTTATCTGTAACGTTAACCCCATGAACGGTAACATCCGCTCGTTAAAACCGCATAAATCGGTTGTCGTTTACTCATCTTAATCAAATTCCAGCAGCCTCAACAGAGCGTTAAAAATAGCCAGTGAAAGTGCTTGTCTATTTATCCACAATTTATCCCTATTTTATACTGGCACTAGCTCGCTTATAGGCCATCGTCAAGGGCATAATTTTAGATAAGCGTGATCGTTCCCAGTTATTTTTTCTTATTATCTTCGTTGTTTAAAATAATGATCTGGATCAAAGTACTTCTCGTCTTTTTATAGCTTAATGCGCTACATATTGTGATTTAGAATAAAAGTGCCACTATATGTAGTGTTGCTTGTCGATGATGTAGAAGAGGAATTATACAATGCCAGTGGTTATTAAACGGGATGGTTACCGTACGCCTTTTGACGAAACAAGGATTAGAGACGCAGTGATAGCAGCTGCTAACTCGGCAGGTATTGATGACACCGCTTATGCAGAATCTGTCGCGAGACAAGCAGCCGATTCGGTGGCGACATTAGATGAGATAAATATCCACGATCTTCAAGATGCCGTGGAAAACTTGTTGATGGAAGGACCATATAAATCATTAGCGCGGGTTTACATTGAATATCGCCATGATAGAGATGTGAATCGGGAAGTCAGTAGCAGACTCAATCAAGAGATCCGTGGCTTAGTTGAGCAGAGCAATGCGGCGCTATTGAACGAAAATGCTAACAAAGATTCAAAAGTGATCCCCACTCAACGTGATCTGTTGGCGGGTATTGTTGCTAAGCATTATGCCAAATGTCACATCTTGCCAAAAGATGTCGTTGCAGCCCACGAGTCAGGTGAGATCCACTACCATGATTTAGACTACGCACCATTCTTCCCTATGTTTAATTGTATGTTGATTGATCTTAGTGGCATGTTGACCGAAGGCTTCAAAATGGGCAATGCGGAGATTGAAACGCCTAAATCAATTTCGACAGCGACTGCAGTGACAGCACAGATCATTGCGCAGGTTGCCAGCCACATTTATGGCGGTACCACGATTAACCGTATTGATGAAGTACTGGCGCCATTTGTCACCAAAAGTTATAACAAACATTACCAAGTCGCGCTGACGTGGGGGATTACAGATGCCAAAGCATTTGCGATCTCATTGACTGAAAAAGAGTGTCATGACGCATTTCAGTCGCTTGAATATGAAGTCAATACACTGCATACCGCTAATGGCCAAACACCGTTTGTGACTTTTGGTTTTGGTTTAGGCACCTCTTGGGAATCTCGGCTGATTCAACAGTCAATGATGCAAGTGCGTATTGCTGGTTTAGGTAAAAACCGTAAGACAGCGGTTTTCCCTAAGTTAGTTTTTGCTATTCGTGATGGTATTAACCATAAAACGGGTGATTGTAACTACGACATTAAACAGCTTGCATTGAAGTGTGCAACAACACGTATGTACCCTGATATTCTTAACTATGAGCAGGTTGAAAAGGTGACCGGTTCGTTCAAAACGCCAATGGGTTGCCGTAGCTTCCTCGGGACATTTGAGGAAAATGGAGAATTGGTACATGAAGGGCGTAATAACCTTGGTGTCGTAAGTTTGAACTTGCCGCGCGTTGCACTTGAAGCCAATGGCGATGAAGCTGAATTTTACCGTATCTTAGATGAGCGTTTACTCATTGCCCGTAAAGCATTAGATACTCGTATCGCTCGTTTAGACGGCGTTAAAGCCCGTGTTGCACCTATCCTGTATATGGAAGGTGCATGTGGCGTACGACTACGTGCAGATGATGATGTCTCTGAGATCTTTAAGAATGGCCGCGCGTCAATTTCTCTCGGATACATTGGTTTGCATGAAACCATCAATGCACTTTACGGCAGCGAAACACATGTTTACGACAGTGCTCAACTGCGCGAAAAAGCGGTAACAGTGATCAAATACCTAAAAGCTGCCACCGACGCATGGAAAGAAGAGACGGGTTACGGCTTTAGCCTTTACAGCACGCCAAGTGAAAACTTGTGTAGCCGTTTTTGCAATTTAGATGCAAAAGCCTTCGGGGTTGTTGAGGGCGTGACATCTAAAGGTTATTACACCAATAGTTTCCATTTAGATGTTGAAAAGCAAGTTAACCCATACGATAAGATTGATTTCGAGCAACCTTATCCAGAAATCGCCAATGGCGGGTTTATCTGTTACGGCGAGTTTCCTAACATGCAAAACAATGTTGAAGCATTGGAAGATGTTTGGGATTATAGCTATTCAAGAGTGCCTTATTACGGCACCAATACGCCGATAGATGAGTGTTATGACTGCGGCTTTACTGGTGAATTTGGTTGTACGAGTAAAGGGTTTACTTGCCCTAAATGCGGTAACCACGAACCCAGCCGAGTGTCGGTAACCCGACGTGTGTGTGGCTACTTAGGTAGCCCAGATGCAAGACCATTTAACTATGGTAAGCAAGAAGAGGTTAAGCGCCGAATTAAGCACCTTTAATTTAAGGCCAGCGAGAACGAAACGAGGTGCCATCATTGGCACCTTTTTGTTAAGGAAGAGTTTATTATGCACTATCATCAATATTATCAGACCGATGTGCTTAACGGCCCTGGGACTCGAGCAACACTGTTTGTCTCAGGTTGTGAGCATCAATGCCGTGGCTGTTATAATCAATCGACGTGGAATCCGTGTTCTGGCCATCAGTTTGATGAGCCAATGATGCAGACCATTATTGATGACCTAAATGATACTCGTATAAAAAGACGAGGGCTTTCCCTGTCTGGTGGTGATCCACTGTTCCCTGGCAATGTCGCTGAGATATTGAAACTGGTTAAACGGGTGAAATCTCAATGCCCTGGCAAAGATATTTGGCTGTGGACGGGCTATTTACTCGAACAATTAACCATAGAACAACAAGCGGTGGTTGATCTGGTCAATGTGGTTGTTGATGGCAAATTCGAACAATCATTTGCTGATCCAAGTTTAGTTTTTCGAGGCAGTAGTAACCAAGTGATCCATTATCTAAGATAAGCTAAGCATAAACCTAGGTAATATTACGCTATATGCTGTTATAATGAGGCAATAATGACAAACAGCATCAATACTTTTTTTGAAGCTGTTTTTGTTTCTAAATATGTTATTTAGATTTGAATTTAAGGTTTGTAAATGAATTTAAAGCAGGAGCTGCAAACGCTCAACGATAAGCTCGATAAATTTGGTCGTAAGTTGGCAGCAGCTGAAAAGCGCGAAGATCCAGGGATCGTTATCCAGTTTAAACGTGAGATTGCCACTTTGACTAAGCGTATTGCTAACGTTAAAAAGCAGCAAAATCGTGAGCTAGGCAAAGAAGGATCAACGGTTAAAGATCTTAAATTTAGTCGTGTACTGACTAAAGAAGAGCAAGCTGACATGGGCAAACTGAAGAAGTCAGTTAAAGGATTAGTGGTTATTCACCCTATGACTGCACTTGGTCGTGAAATGGGTATAAAGCAAGTTACTGGTTTTGCAGCGAAAGAATTTTAAGCAAACAGTAAGCTAATTTATTCATTTAGTGAGCCGCTTCAAGTTTATGTGTGAGCGCGCAGCTTATGCTGCGCTATACCGCTCGTATATTTGCTAATTGATCAGCTAGTAATGGTTGATGTTTACGCTTTGCGGCGCTCGACGTTAGTTTTCATCCACATTAATATCTTTATCAGGATTCTCTGCAGTCTCAGGGAATGAGAGTAGTCGTTAAGGTTTTATCATGTCGATTAAATATATCGCGTCTTCAAAATTGCCAACACCTTGGGGTGTTTTTGAAATGCACGGCTTTGAAGATAGCGAGACAGGTAAAGAGCACGTTGCGCTTACATTGGGCGTATTTGATGCCGAAAGTCCTATTTTAGGTCGTATTCATTCCGAGTGTTTAACCGGTGATGCGCTTTTCAGTTTACGTTGCGATTGTGGTTTTCAGCTGCAAACAGCGATGCAAAATATTGCTGAAGTAGGTCAGGGCTTTATCCTCTATCTGCGCCAAGAAGGGCGGGGTATTGGGTTGCTGAATAAAATCAGAGCTTATGAGTTACAAGATGGAGGAGCAAATACTGTAGAGGCTAATGAGCGTCTAGGTTTTGCTGCTGATATGCGTAAATATGACATGATTATTCCAATGATGGAACAGATCGGTGTCAGCAAGGTTAGACTTATGACCAATAACCCGAGAAAAGTAAAAGCGATGGAAAGCTTTGGCTTAGAGGTTGTTGAGCGTGTGCCGCTTCAAGTCGGTAAGAACCGTTATAATGAAGCTTACCTTAAGACTAAGTCGACTGAATTAGGTCATATGATGTCAGAGTATCATTTTACCGAGGAAGATAAAGACTAGGCAGCAATTATTAACCGTGGATTTTCCTTGGTTATACCGCTATATTCAGGGCTATCAATTAGAGACCAGTTAAGTTGACATTTAATTTATGGCCCTTTCGCGTTACCTTTCAATTCTACTGATTTTTTTTGTCCTGCCAGCCAATGCTGAAAAGGACTACAGCCATTATGCATTTGCCAATTATTTAGGAAGCGGTGTTTACCGAACCTCTGGGCAAAATGCGACGGTTATTAATATCCCTTTAAGCTTCGACCTTCAGCGAACAGATACAGAATCCTTAGTGCTACGCACGCCATTATCACTCGGCTTTTATAACTTTACTTGGAGTGATATTCCTGACGGTGACTTTCCAAGCAGTGTTGGTACCGCCACTTTTACCCCCGGTATAGAATATCGAATAAAGACCTCTGAGACCCATGAGTTTCAGTCATATGTAGATTTAGGCGTTGGTACTAATACCACTAATGGCAATGATGTGATTATCTACTCAGCAGGGATGTCGAGCCTGCTTGATTTTGAGCTTAAGGATACAAAGCCCGTTTGGGTCAATCGTATATTCTTTGCAGGCTATCGCAGTCTTGATGACGCCCCGAATGAAACCTATTCAGCGATTCAATCTGGCGTGGATATTGGCACTAATTATCATTTTCAAGTCGCTGACATTGGCATTGAGCCAAGACTATTTGTGGCTGGTTACTGGTACTTTGACAAACTTAGGTTTGTGACGCCTTTTGAGGAAGATGTTTTGGTGACAAACAGTTTTGAAGCTGGGATAACCTTGGCTTTTTCAAAACCGGTCGGATGGGATCTGTTTAATATGAGCCGGTTTGGAGTGAGTTATCGTACTGGTGATGGGATACAGGTTTGGCGGCTTATATTTGATTTTCCGATGTAGTGGGAAATCTCACACCATTAAAAAAGGCTTAACAACTTTGATTATTAAGCCTTTTTTAGTACTGTGAATGATGCCTATATTACTTAACCTGAACTCGGGATAATGAGTGTTTAGATGTTCTGAAGTATCTTTTAAAATCATTAGCTTAATCATTTTGTATTTCTCATATATCTAACAGTTTTGCTCGATACCAAAATTATTGCCTATATCAAGGCGAGGTTTCGTACGTAATAGCAGGCTATTACTAGAAAGCTCAACACAGATAGGGGCGATAATAGGGGTATTGAGCAGCACTGCTTATCCCGAGTTCAGGTTACTTACCCCAGATGTTGGCATTTAACTGAGTGTCATCATTCGAGTCTTTGCTTGGTTTATCAATCGCTCTGTTATTCGCAGTACGAAGTGTTTTATCACTGGCTTGATAACCGTCATCCCTTGGCTTTCTTGCTGGCAAAGGTAATTTATTCATCTTAAGGTAAAGATATTCAACTTTCTCTCTTGCCCAGAGGGTTTTACGCAAAAACCTCAAGCTAGATTTGATACTCGGGTCGTGGTTAAAGCAGCGGACATCGATACGAGTTCCCAACTCTTCCCAACCGTAGTGGTCGACAAGATCTTTGAGTAAATCTTCGAGCTTAATACCGTGTAAAGGATTGTTTGCTTGGGTCATGATTACGTTCATTGCAGATACTATTAAAGTAATTATACCAGTTAAATCGCTCAATGCAGAGCAAAAAAAAGAGAGCCCTTAAGGCTCTCCTAAAACACGCTTAAAATGAGTAGAGGATTATTGGAAACTCAACTCCCAAGAATTAATCGTGCCTGTATCACGTCGAGCACTGTCAACGGCTTTCAATTCCCAATTACCCACTGAATCAGCGCCAGACATATCGACGGTGTAAGTCTTAACAATGTCGTTAGCACTGCCGCCAGTATTATCATGTAATATCGCCACTTGACCTGTAGGGCTATGTAGCTCTACTTGTAAGTCGCCGATGTAAGTATGGCTAATGTTAACCTTGATGGTTACAGTGCCTGAATCACCCGTTCGAGCTGCTGCAATGACACTGGTGATACCGGTGCTGCTATTATCAGGGATACTGTAGCTACTGTTGTTAGTGTATGTTGCTGGACCGCCTGTTTCGCCGCCAGTTCCCCCACCGGTATCTTCGGTAAAGTTCGCAACAAGGTTTACACCACTAAAGGCGCTATAGCCTTGGACCATTACGTAGTATGTGCCAGTTTGTGCTGTAGTGATTGGGCATGATTCAGCATTTCCGCCTTTCCATGGACGACAATCATAACCTCCCGTAGCGGTAGTGGGGGCCGCGCCATAATTGACATAAAGGTCAGCATCACCCGTACCACCACTCATGGTAAAGCTTAAATCGGTCGCACCAGCAGGCACATCGATAGAGTAATGTAACTCATCACTCGCTGCACCCGTAAGGTTTGATTGTACTACACCATTGACCAATACATTGTCGCCACCACCTGTATCTGGGTCGGTTGGGCCTGTGCATGATTGATCTAGGTACGCTTTCGCCGCAACCGCATCAATTAAGCCATAACCGGTGTTATTGTCACGCCCTGCAGTTTCTAAATCTTCTGCTGTCGCGTTGAGTGCTGAGCGAATTTGCGCTGCACTACACTCTGTATGATGACTCCAGACTAATGTTGCGACACCAGAAACGTGCGGTGTTGCCATCGAGGTACCATTGTAATACTCGTAATCTTCATTATCGGTATTTGCTACGGTAACGGATGCCCCAACTTGATTACGTAAGGCAAGTCCCGTTGCACGGTCAACAGAGACCGATACAATAGGCGCCTCATTATTACTGTCTACCAAAAATGGGTTTTGTAGCCCTGGTAGTGTGCTATTACTGTAAACGATGGTTGCACTAGCACCCGCCGCTTCACAGGCTTTTACAGCGTCTATTTCAGGGTAAGTCGCACCTTGATTACCAATACGCTCCACTAAACACACTTTGTTGCTCATGTTGCCACAGTTGAAGTTACTGCCGCTGACTGAACACTCTGCTAATGTACCTGTAACGCTACCAATGAGTGGAGAGCCCACGTGAGTCGTGCCAGATTGTACAAAACGATTATGAGGTACGACACCATTATCAAAGTATGATTGACCAGCAATAGTAATGTCAGCTAAGCGTCCTTCACCACGGGTTACCGTTGAAAGAATAGCTTCACCGGGTCCTGAAATTTCAACCTGATCCGTGAATTGTGAGAATGCCGCGTGATCTTTGTTGCTATCAACAGCAGCAACAGACATTACAGCGTCATATGATGCAGGGTAACTGTGAGTGTTGTTACCATCATTACCTGCAGCAGCAATCAATAAAATACCGTTAGCTTCGTGAGCCGCTAAGGCATTTTTCTCGGTGTTATTTGAGCTTGCTCCCCCTAAACTCATAGTCACAACATTAGCGCCATTACTAACACAAGTATCAACTGCAGAGACTAAAGATGAAGAGTAACCCCAACCTGCAGCATTAAAGACTTTGATAACATGAATATTGGCATTTTGATTTGGCATCACGCCAACAACACCTTCATTATTTGCTATTGCTGCAATTGTTCCAGCTACGTGAGTACCATGAGCATTACCTGCTCCAGGTTCAAACCAATTACCCGTACCTGAGTTATTTGTACCTGTGACATTGTTGGCATTGAGATCGTTATGGCCACGGTCATAGCCCGAGTCAATAATACAAATAGTACGATTTCCTGCTTGGCTATCGCTTAGTGTGGTTGCACCAACGTAGGTTTGACCCCAAGGTGTGGTTTCGCTGAGTAGTCGACGGGGGGCATCTTCTTCAACATAGTCTACATCTGCACGGAATCGAAGCGCTTGCAGATCTTTACCGTCTAACTTAACCGTATAACTGTTACTGCGACCGATACGCTTCATCTCTTTTGCTGAGACGCTGTTAAGTGCGCGGAAGTGAGAAAAGACTTCGTTAGCTCTAGGTTCATATTGAGCATCATCAATGGCGTTAGTCGCGATTGAAAAGCCTGAGGCGGCCGCAGCCGTTTTGAACTTTACAATATAACGCTTTGGTAGCGGACTTTCGTTATTCAATGGTGATGCGTTGCTGTGTAAACCAGAGTTGAAAGAAGGTGCTGCGCCGACACTTGCAGAGATCGAAAGTGCAAGTACAGACAGGCTAAGTGCTGCTGTTACTTTATTTTTTGTCATAACTGTCTTCCATGTTATTCAGGATATTATGTTGTTTCTTATAATGTTTACAGCAGACAATTATGTTTTGCCTTGCTGTGTGAACGAATGTATCTGCAGTTATTACAAATGTAAAACAAATGTTAATGGGGCGGTGGGTTGACATAAGAGTGTGGATAGATTTCGTTACTTGAATGGATATGCTTATTACTTAACTCATGCTGACTAGTGATGCTTTTTATGTGACTTTATATTCTATTGCGGGAGATGGTGTAAATAATGGTATCTTGTATTCAATATGAGGGCAGGGAGTTACTTCAATCTTAACTGCCTGAAATAAATAAAATTAAATACCAATGCAACTTTAGTAATAACTTATACTTATTTGGAATTAGCCTGTCTAGTTTAATCGTCTGTTAAGATGCTTTACGCGGGGTGTATATCCAAAAACATGTGTTTTTTTAGTTTAAAGATCTGATTGTGTTATTGGGAAAGGTAAATGTAGCAGGAGCAGACGCTTATCAAACATAAAAGGCCGCAAATATGCAGCCTTACCATAGATTATTGAAGTTATTTTTGTTGCTGAATTAACGTCTGATAACCGCCACCATTATAGGTATTGGAATAACCAGCACTAATTAAAGCATCATTCGCAATGCCGCTACGACGGCCACTGCGGCAATAAAGGACTACAGCCTGATCTGTATTGATATTTTTGTCGGCAAATACAGTCACTATTTGCTCGAAGGGAATATTGATTGCGTTGGGTAAATGGCCCTCGGCAAACTCTTCAGCCGTTCTAACATCAACCACTAAGGCACCAGCCTCTATATTCTGCCAAGCCTGTTGTGCATTTTGATCTGCGGCAAGTGCTAGGTTATTAACCATAAGTAATAAAGCACTGAATGTCATAAATTTAATGATGTTTGACAATTTATATTGCAACTTAAGCGAGTGACTCATCAACATCTGTCTCTTTATA
>NZ_PJBM01000139.1:0-15988 GCF_002836075.1 Shewanella sp. GutDb-MelDb
CGCAATGAAAGTGAAGAACGCTTTGAAGCTATTTTCAACAACGCTGAAGTTTCTATTTGGAGTGAAGACTTTTCTACGGTTGTCATAGCACTAGAAGATTTGAGACAGAAAGGGATCGTTGACCTAAGAACATATTTGTATGCGAATATAGATTTAGCTTGGGATTTTGTGGCGATGGTTAAAGTAAATTCTGTTAATAATGCAACCTTAAAACTCTTTGGTGCAAAAAACCAAGCAGAATTTATTAGCAAAATTGACCAAACTTTTGGTACAAATGCGATTGATGTCTTTATTGATGAAATGTGTGCCATCTGGACGAAACAAGAAACTTTTCTATCTGAGGCTAATTTTCAGACATTAGATGGCAAAGAAATTAAAGCACTTATTTCATTTCAAACACCATCGTCGACAAATAATTTCCGTAATGTTCCAGTGAGTATTGTTGATATTTCTGAACATAAGAGATTAGAGGAAAAACTGAAACTGTCATCTCGGGTTTTTAGTGACACTCATGAAGGCATAATCATCACCGACGCTGATAAAATGATTGTCGACGTTAACCCTGCTTTTTCAAACATTACTGGCTACAGTCGTGAAGAGGTCATAGGTCAAAATCCTAATATGTTAAGTTCGGGTAGACATCAGCCTGAATTTTATACCAAAATGTGGCAAAAAATCACCGAGCAGGGCTATTGGCAGGGAGAAGTTTGGAATCGTAGGAAGAGTGGAGAGGTTTACGTGGAATTGCTCACCACTTCCTCACTGAAAGATGCTGAAGACCGCATCGTTAACTATCTAGGTATGTTCACTGATATAACACACAGTAAACGCCAGCAAGAGAGTATGCGCCGAATGGCTCATTACGATGCCCTGACAGGACTCCCTAACCGAACACTACTACTCGATCGTTTTAATCAAGCCATTGCTCACTCAAAACGTTCAGGCACATTACTTGCCGTTTGCTTCCTAGATCTAGATGACTTCAAGCCGGTTAATGACCTTTTTGGCCATGATATAGGTGACAAACTACTGATTGAAGTCGCCCATCGCCTTGAATTAGCATTAAGAACCGAAGACACTGTTTCGCGTCTCGGTGGTGATGAATTCTCTATGCTCCTAGGCGATATAAAATCCACATCTCAATGTTATGAGATACTCGATAGAATTATTCACTCGGTCAGTGCAAGCTATTTTATTGACGAACGCTACATCAACATCAGTGCCTCCATTGGGGTCAGCTTATCGCCATTAGATGGTGTGGAGCTAGATACCCTGCTACGTCAAGCTGACCAAGCGATGTATCAAGCGAAACAAGAAGGGAAAAAAAATTACCAGTTCTTTGATTTAGAGCAAGCTCAAGAAGTAACCCTGCGGCATGTAAAATCACAAGAAATACAGCAGGCTTTAATCAACAATGAACTGTGTCTATATTACCAACCGAAAGTGGATATGGCCTCAGGTAGAATAATTGGAGTTGAAGCGTTAATTCGTTGGCAACATCCAGACAAAGGACTTATCCCTCCAATGGCGTTTTTACCCCTTATTGAAGGGACTGAAATAGAGATCCAAGTTGGTGACTGGGTAATTGATCAAGCCATGGTTCAGCTTGAGCGATTAAATAACCAAGGCATTAATCTAGAAATGAGTGTGAATGTTTCTTCGATGCAGTTCTTAAATAAAGGCTTTTTTGACAGTCTTAATGAAGCGCTTAATCGTCATCATAATATCGACTCTCGTAACTTCAAGTTGGAAGTTTTAGAAAGTAGCACCTTAGGAAATGTTGAGCGGATCAGTCATATTATTCGCGCTTGTCGTAATGATTTAGGCGTAAGAATTGCGCTGGATGATTTTGGCACTGGTTACTCATCACTGTCCCATCTTTGTCAGCTTCCTGCTGACACAATCAAGATTGACCAAAGTTTTGTTCGAGATGTATTAATAGATCAAAATGATTTCTCTATCATTGACGGTGTGATTGGGCTCACTAAGTCATTTAACCGACACGTTATTGCAGAAGGTGTCGAAACGACAGAGCATGGGCTGATGTTACTTTTGATGGGCTGTCACTATGCACAAGGTTATGCGATATCAAAACCTATGCAGGCAAGTAAACTTGCTGACTGGATTAAAGAGTACAAACCCAACCAAGCTTGGATAGAAAGCAGTCAAGAGGAAATGACGCTGCAAGTCAGGAGAGTAAAACAACTTGAATTGATACTCAAACACTGGCTTAAAAACATAGAAAATTTGATGCAAGAGAATTCAAAGGGTCAAACAGATATCGGTAATATGGATTGTCATTTTGATAAATGGGTTAGACGATTAAGAGAAGATAAATTATTCGATGGCTCATGGATTAATGAACTGGAACAGACCTATAACGTTATGCACACTGTAGCGCGGGACATTATAAGAAGTTATCAGGCTGGTACTTGTACCTCTAAAAGAGATGAATTAAGCAAGCTACATATTGAATTTGATAAAATATTATCGATGCTCGGCAAGTATAAGCAACCAAGGGATATGAGCTCTTTAGCAGGCGTCACATATCTGCATAGGCCCTTGAGCCGATAAATTTTTTGAACATGATCCAGCCATAATAATTAACTCACTATGGCTGTTTATCGTGTTTTACTTTTCAGTAAATTCCGCTTGAATCCTTTCTAACTCTTGCTGTTCTCTAAGTTTAGCTTTGACAATGGCTTCTTGTTGAAGCGTTGCTTGTCTTTCCTTAAAGCTGAATTTCTCTTCTTTAGTCAGAAACTTAAAGGCTTTATTATTGGCAAGTACGTAAGCAACGACGTCTTCGCCCTTTACTCTGCGCTCATCGACTCGTTGTGAAAAACGGTCGTTATCTCGGACTTTACGCTCTTCAGCATTTAATTTACTCATATCTTGTATCCTCATTAGTTAATCACAGTAGCGTTTCACTACGCTCAGTCAAACAAATGAGTTGTGTTGCACATTCATAAAGCTGATAGGGGGATTTTAGCATAATATGCATTACAAGCCCTATGGTATCTACCTTTAAGCAGGTTTTAAGCTGTTAGAAGTTAGATCATAATCAATAATAAAACCAAGGCACTGCTCCACAGACAAAGTGTAAACAAAGGTGCCAATCCCCTTTGTTTACACTTTTTTCATTAAAGGGCCGCAGCGTTGGCTTTCGCAAAGACAGCCGTGCTTTTTGTCTGCTTCATAACGCAAGTTTTTGTACCGGGACAAACTTCTCCAGTTCACTCACTCTTTAGTTAATTAGGACGTTGCGTTCGTCTCTTAATATTTCTAGTTTTATGATAAATAAACAGACAGTGATTATTTATCTCAGGCTATATTCTTGCGTGTTTCTTGTGCGGAATGAGGGGTAGTTGACGGTTTTGATTAGCTTTTTTATAGACTTTGTTGGAATTTTGTTTCAGCTTCGATGACTTTAGTTAGTAAACAGGTTATAACTTTTACAACATAGAGAAATTCAAAATTTTGGGAAAATGATGAGTCCATGGTTTACTAATGTTCAACTCGGCTTCGACATGGCAACAAGTTTGACGATTGTCGGTGCAGCCATTACTTGGGCTGTTCGTCAAAAAAAGCAAACAGAAGCAGAAAAAGTCAGAGGCATCAATCAACAAGTGAGATCGACAAGCCTACAGAAGGTTCAGCATGTGCTGATTGAGATGGAAGATCAATTTTCAATATTGATAGACGAATCTCAAAAGTTCGAAAATATGATTGATAACCGTGTTAAAAAAGTTGATGGCGAGTTTGATTACTCTCGTTTAAATTCAGCCATTAAAACTGACAGTGACTTTCTTACAAATGCGATTGATAGATTAGGCAATATACGTGAAGAGATTGGTCGTTTTTATGAGTCAATTCAAGTTAGGCGTTATAGCCTGATCCCCTTGCTTGATGCTATTGATGAAGGTGATAAGTATATTGGTGTCTTCCAGAAAAACATCGATGAGGTCGGTGAGGCATATAATCGGGTTTCTTCTGGCAATGTACGACTGTTAAAAGAGTTAGAAAATGTCGTTAACTTGATTAATGCAGAATATGGTGATGAGCTTAAAGATCTAAGTGATGAACAACGTCACGCGTTAATCAAGCAAACATCTTCAAATGACACCCTCATGAGACCTATCAAATCTATCGTTTTTGACGAGGATTATTTTGACTGGGTGCAAAGATTTGTTCCTGAAGGCAAAGAACAAGACTTTTTAGAAAAAGTGGTTAGACCGAGTCAAATTGAAGATCAGGATTTGTGTGCTTCGGTAATCATCAACTTCATCTTGTCACTGTACCGAAAAAATCATGAGTTGATCTCTCAAGTGTTAAGCACAGCTTCCTACACTGTTATGCAAGCAAGGATGGAATGCAAAGACATCTTGATTTCATTAAGTGCGATTTCGCATAAGCTGGTCATGGATAATAATCCTGAATCATTAAACTCAGTGATTAAGAAGTATGAATCTAAAGAGTATTTTGGTCGAGAGACTAAGATTCGTTAGTTAATCATTAAGTGTAGAACGGTCTGCATTCGAGTGGGTTACCCACTAATAAACCTCAGTTACTCGTCAAGAGTACTGGGGTTTTTTAATGCCTATCCCATCGATAGCTAGAAGATAGTGTCACTCACTTTAACAATGAAAGAAAATCCCTTGTTGATGATGGACTATTTGGCTGCGATTGACGCTATGGCTTTGCTTATCAGCGATGAACACCTAAACGAGTCCTTATAGCAATTCAGTTTGGCGCTTGGTTAGCGACGACAAACCATCATTATAAATCGCGCCAAAGAGAGCGATTAATAGTTGACTAAATTACTCGGGAATTATAACATGCTTTAAAAATACACCTTTAATAAGTTATGGAGTTTATATGTCAGTATCATTCAAAAAAATATTTGGGTTGAATAAATCAGAGAGTCAGGCTTCTGTACTAACACCTACCAAGACAGTCGAAAAAGCGGCAAAAGTTGACGCGACTAATGCTGCCGTAAAAGCTGAAAATGCAAAACATGGTGACAATGGTGTGTGTTGTGGTTCTTGCTCTAAGTGAGTTTTAAGTCCAAGGGCATTTTAGGCTACAAGATATTGACTGTATGCTGTCGCTATACCAACACAAAAGGTATATTGTCCGATCTAGGCTAATAGCGGATTTAGCAATCCGCTTGATACTTCGTTAACGATAGTGCAGATACTTTTTGAGTGTCACAGAGTGGTTTGTCTGTTTAAGATTGTTAATAGATAGCGAATAGCGTTTTCTAAATTGATTGACTCAGGGAGTGAGAGCGGGGTGAAATGACCTCCGATATAAACTCATCTTTCAAGTTTATCCGGAGATCTGCAAGTTACTGCTGGCTAGCTCTAGCGCTACTTAGCTTGAACACACAGGGCTATTAATTTCCACATCCACCTCTACATCGACCTCCACATTTATACCCACATCAGATCTATCATCGTCTTTTATCTTATTAGTGTTGAGTGAAAACACCTTTTCGCCGCCGATCCATGTTTCAAGCACATTCTCGGTATCACGCATTCTCAAGAACGGATCTTTCATTGTCACAGGGTCTATTTTGAGGATCACAAAGTCGGCAAATTTTCCGATTTCGAGTGACCCCACCCACGCGTCGGCATGGCATTGCCATGCGGCATTGTATGTCGCGGCGGCCAATGCTTGTGAACCGGTTAAACGTTCCCTTACATTTAATGTGTTTCTATCTTGATCTTGACTACTAATTGGCATTATTTCTTTGTTTTTTATGAACATTTTTGTGTGTTCTTTTATCGCAGGACTCGCTTCTGTTATCCGAGTCATCGACTGCTCCATCAGACGCAGGGTGCCAATTGGTGATACAGGAAAGTCACTGTGGAGGGTGATTTTGGCACCTGATTTGATTGATGAATGACATAAATCGAGACTTTTTCTTGCTTGCTCTTTAAAAATGATTTGTTCAAATGCATAACCCCAATAACCGACATGACCGATTAAAAAGCTGGGCTGCAGTGAAAATGTCTTCATGTCTTCAATTCTGTAGATATCAAGCAGTGAGCAGTGCTCAATTCTATGCCTCATATTGGCCCAGTCTAGTGGCGTGTGACCGATATCAATAGCAATGTTATATGCGGTTTTATAAACCTCAATGGTATTGTCGATGGCATTATCACCATTGGCATGGATCATCAGTGGCCAGCCTTTCAGGTTGATGGCGGTACTTACCATCACTGGGAAGGAGAGATTATTCGCCATGTCGGCTTGGGTGGTATCGGTCTCCATGTTGAAGTTGAATATTCCTTTAGACTTTTCCTCATAGACATTTTCAGGTTTTGGGGGGTAGCAATAGTATGGTTGATATTGGTAGCCGGTTAAGCCTTGATTGGAGCCGTCTGAAACTAACTTAATATTACCGGTAAAAGCATATTGATACTCGGATGTCTTCGGGCAGTCACCCGCTTTCAATATACCGTTTAAATCAGCATATTCTAGCGCTCCACCAATACGCACTGACGGTAAACACTCATTATCTTTTAGCGTGAGCAGCAAACTTTGCTGTTCTTTGCTAAACGCTGCATCATATAAAAAGGTTATCCCTTTTTCAAGCGCCTCTATTTTCAACGCTTTTAGGGATTTTTTTACGTTGTCTAAGTTGATATAGCGCGCGAGCTGATCATCTGGAATTGCACACAGAGCCCACAGTATTTGCTCCATTTCTTGCAGTTGGCCATTATGGTTTGTAACAAAATCATCTTTTGTGACCTTGGTAGGAGCGCCCGCTTTGTTTGCAAAGCTTTGATACGTGGTATATCTGGTTTTTGATAACCACGCTTCAAGTGAGTCAATTTTTTCTGGCGGCGAATAGCTACTATCGTCATATCCGTGCCAAAAATCCCAGGTCGCTTCTGAGGCTTTAGTGTTGATATATAATGTATGGGATGAAGCACTGAGAATGGCGAGTGGGTACTTTGGGTCTTCTTTAGTTGCGTCGTTAAGGGAGTCTAAGGTGGTTAGCTTGAGAGTGGTTAATAAGTCTCCATCAAAAGGCATGAATGAGGGATCTATATCCTTTCCCAAAACCCAAGTGTTATTTGTTATTTCTTTGTCTTTGTCTTTGTAGTTGGCAATCGCATCACTGAGCGTATTCCTGATATGTGTTAAGTTGTAATCAGGCCTCATCATCTGATTGTCTATGCCAGAAAAGGAGGTGAATTTGCTTATCAGTGCATCACCGCAAGTATGAACATGGGGGTCAATTAATCCAGGGAGCAGAGTTTGGTCAGAGGTTAGTTTTTGGTGAGTAATCGTTAGTTCGTTTATCCTTTCTTGACGCACCTGTTGACTCACATCTTTGCCAATTTGTTGTTTCTTTTGATTGACCGCAAATTCAACGGCTGTCTGTACATGTTGCAGTGTACCCACTGCGATAATATTACCGTCTATCGCCCCTATTGCTTCAACGATTTTATCCGCATCACCTTGTGTGACTGGGCGTATGGTACCGCCGCTAATAATGAGTGGTTTGCTGCTATTTTTATCAGTCTGATTGGGCAGTGGCAGCGTTTGTAGAGAAACCTCAACATTAATATCAGTCTCTACTACTATTGCATTGAGTAAGCTCTTACCAAACGGGTCATTACAGCCACAGTGTGTACAAGCATGATCGTGTGTATGTTTTGTCATGAATAATCTTCCTTTACTATTTCATGTGATCTAATCATTAGTGACTCAGAGGTGAATAGTCCAACCCTGCTGGCCGTTACTATTTCGTTTTCTAACAGCGTTGCAGAATGGCAACAGTAATAGCCCATATACCGAGCTATTACTGTCATCAATCTTAAGCCTTACCGAGTAAGCTGGGTGCCGTTTTTTTTGCGCTGATTGGTGCTGGCTTGGCTGTTTTTATCTCAGTAAAACCGGCATTGGCGCCGATGGTCATTGAGTTAGCAGTGTAAGTCTTACGTTCGATGGGTTGCGATTGTGTTGGTAGTTTCATACAAATTTCCTTTTAGTGATGATGAACAAAATATCAATACATAAATGATCAACTGCGAGCAGTTGGTATCGGCCCAATAGTTATTTATTACAACAACCGCAAACAGTTTTGCCTAATTGCGCCTTTGTCGTGGCATTCTGATTGGTCCATTGACCATTCCATTTCAGTAACGTTGAGGATTTTCCACAGGTGCTAGGGCACTCAGCTTCAGCTTGTACCTGACTATTGATGATATTAGCTGCTTGCACATCTAGGCACTGGTTAGAGCCTACTGCAATGTCATCAAAAATGTGGCTTAAGCTATTGGATGTGGTATTGCTGATGCCGCTTTCTTTACCTTGAAAGTTATGACAACCGAAGCAGTTAGAAACAAATCCAGCAGAAGGTGATGAGTCTCCATTAAGGTTTATCGCAGCAGTATTAATATTTTGATATTCAGTTTCAGCTACCGTATTCGCAAGTCGTAACGAGCCTCTTTGGTTACTTATTTGCGTTGTTGGCTGACCATCAGTCGGTGTGGTGTATGAACCTTGTTGAATATCACTTACCCATAATGCACCGACATTGAAGTAGTTTTTCAATACCTTAAAATTATCCGTTAAATAGGGTTGAACATTGGCGTTCAGTGTCTTAATTGAATCTGTATTTTCGTCAAATTGCGGATCAATTACAGAGGAGCCGTAGGGATACATGCGGCATATTTGTGATGGTGTTCCGGTGATCTCAGTGCCTTTAGTGGGGTTATTAAATTGGCACATAGCTTGGTTGTTCTTTAAGCCAGCAGCACAAGCTTGGCTAGCAAAAGACCAGCCTTTAGTGACATCGGGCAGAGTACAATCTGGTGCATTGACCTTGTGCTCAAAAGTAGCCCAAACAAACTCAGGGTGGTTTGGTGTCGCCACAGCGATATGAAACCCTATCATGCCCAGTTTGGTGAGCTTGTTGTCGCTTTGGTCTGACACGACAGGAGTAATATTGGCATCCATTGTCACGTACTGACTTGGGTCGTCACTGTCAGTAAGCACCTTCCAGGCGGTTTTCATTTCAGTGGTTCCACCGGGGAAATTCTGTTTCTGTTGGATTTTTTTCACTTCACACATGTTTTTACTAAAACGCACATCGTAATAGACCACATTGCCATTTTGATCGTAAATGGTCGCACCGCCTCCCGCTTGGCCAATCATCTCTGGAATGACAATGTCGGTGTCATTCTCTTCATGTTTGGCGGTGCGAATAAACAGTACTTGGGAGTCATGTATATCGTCACAAGAGTTGCCTGGAGTGCCATCGGCATTTAACTCAAGCTGATTAAACTGGGTATTATCTTGAAAGTTGATCACACTTGGATCGTTTTTAGATTGTGCCATTAAGTAGGCGAATGTTTGCCATGAAAATTGATAAAAATCACAAAATGAGCTGTCGCCAGGGCCATTACTTTGCGCGACCTCAGAGGGAAAGCTCGGCGATGTAAACCAGCTAGCCTTAGCGCTGCAATTATATGTGGGGAGGGGAGGAGTAATTGTTGCCGCTTTAGCGAGCAGTACTGATTGACTCTCTTTGTATACATCTTCAGCTGGTGCAGCCTGCGCCATACCGTTGCCCAATATACACAAAAGTAGCGTAGCCACTAATGTGCTTACATTCCCTGTTGGAGGCGTATTCATACTATATTCCTTTATTTGATGTGTCTGAAATCAACTTTGAGTCATAGCCAGCTGCGCATTGATATCGTGATACAGGTAATGGCAATAAGTTCGAATAATGAATATAGCCAAGTAATTCACGGGTTACTCTTCTGATAGTATTCTTTATAAAAATCAGAAGTTAAATCAATGCAGCATCGATGTTATTAACACTAATGGGCGTGGAAAAAAGGGAGGCTGTCAGTAAGGTTCTGTATTATTGCTTATTCGATTGCTTGCTGTTGTTGCTCTTTATCCAGCGGGGATGAAGTTTGTTGTGGCTTTGGGAGATGGGTTTGTGGAAAAATATCTTTTCTAACTATGCGCAGATGCTTTTCTTGTTATTGATGCAGTTATCTACAGCAGCACGCATCATACAAAGCTTCCAGCAGTATATTTATTTTGGCACTAGCCATGCTTGGCTTCCATCAATGTGATGTAATCTTGCATCTCTTGACCTGGTGATACGGCAAAGTGTTGCGCTAACCCTGCCAGATTTATAATTCGGTCGACTCGGAAATTACGAAAGTCATTTCGCAGCTCACACCATGCCAGCAGAGTCCAAGTGCCTTTCCAGAAATAGATGGCCAGCGGGCGTACCTCCCTTTGACTTATGTCCTCTTTGGCATCGCGGTAATCCATCAATAGATACTCTCTTAATCGAGATGCTTTTCGTAGCTGATCGAGAAACTGAAGCTCATCGGTATCGATGTAAAAGTCAGGTGCGAACATCAAAGATTGGTACTCTTGCAGCCGTGCAGGCAATACCGCTTCGACTTTTATCATTGCTTGTTTAGCGGCGCTGGCCAGCTCTTTTCCACCCCAAGCTTGCACCATACGCATGCCGACCTGAATCGCCTCAAGCTCAGCTTCATTAAACATTAATGGCGGCACATTCACCTCTTGCCGCAGAAGATAACCTACGCCAGCTTCCCCCTCGATTGGAATGCCATTTAAGCAGAGGTCTTGTACATCACGGTAAACGGTTCGAGTTGATACCTCTAGCCTTTCGGCCAGCTCTTTGGCCGTGGTTAAGCGGCGATGGCGTAGGATCTGAACTAACTGAAATAATCTATCGGCGCGGCGCATGTTATACCAACTCCATTCAATATGTGCTTAATCATGCTGACAAACAACAGAGCCAAATTCAATCTTAGATTAAACTTGGCTCTTATTATTCGTTTGGCAAAGTAGGGTTAGCCTCAGGGCTTAATGCCGATATAGATCTCAACCCCATTGTTATCTAAATACATTTCATAATCAGTGAGGTAACTGCGTTGATATTCACATTTTTCGGAGGCGAAATAGCGCCATACTTCGCCCCAGAGGTTGACCACACATTGGGGCATTTCTCCTTGCGCACTAAACTTAAGGTACTCGCCTGCAATTAACGTAAGATCACAAATCTGATCTTGCGTAGCAGTGGTTCCAGCTAGCACTGAAAACTCCCCCTCCATATCCGATTGATAATCGTAATAGACACCATACATTAGCTGAATATTGCTGTGTGTTTGCATCCGCTCAGTAAAGTAACGCTGCCAAAGAGGGCCTATTTTTTGAGTGCTAACATGCTGCTCGGCAAGATTACTTGTCCTTGTGATTAAGCCAACAAGTTCGACAGGGGCTTTCGTTACCCGCTCAGGTGAAACGACATCCTTGATGATATTACTCATGCTCTCTCCGTTGAATATGGATTTCAAGCGCAGTGCCTAAGCCTGCGACTTTGTTTTATTTTTGTTGGGACCAAAGGCCAACGGTATTGCCTTCACAGTCTTGAAATAGCGCAATGAATCCGCACTCACCGTCTTTTATTGGCATCACTGGCAGCAACACTTTAACCCCTGCCTGGGCTATTTTATCCACCAGTCCAGTGAGCTGTTGACTCAGATGAAGGTAAAGCACAGTACCATGAGCTGACGGCTGCATCATCTCATGTTTCACTAACCCGATGCTGGCGGCGTCTTTATCTTCAGTTTCTAGCACGGCCATCTCCATATCATTCATCACTTCACGTCTGAAACTGACGCCGAAATGCTGAGTGTAAAATGCGACGGCTCTATCCATATCGGTAACGGGGATCTCGCCCCAAACTAAGGCTGCTTTAGGTAACATGATGAACTCCTTGTATGAGCTGAGAGAGCATTCGAGATGAAGGTCTTGGCTCAGCGACACAGCAAGGATATAGCAGGGCTACTGACAGCGTGATGTCAGTA
Organism: Shewanella sp. GutDb-MelDb; assembly: GCF_002836075.1. Taxonomy (NCBI): domain Bacteria; kingdom Pseudomonadati; phylum Pseudomonadota; class Gammaproteobacteria; order Alteromonadales; family Shewanellaceae; genus Shewanella; species Shewanella sp. GutDb-MelDb. The sequence goes on from NZ_PJBM01000139.1 coordinate 11,889, forward strand.
GAGATTCGACATGGTTAATATACTGGGGATCGCCTGAGCTTGAATCTGTTTCAAGTATCGCTACAGCAGATAGCGGTTTTTCTGGGTTTTTAGAGGGGATTATCGCGGAAGAGTGTCATTGAAAAATTGAGTAGCTCACTTCCGTGTGAGCGAGATACGTTTAAACGTTACTCTTTGTCGTATATTGCTTCGCGTAATTTAGCTTGTTCATCCCACTGAGGCAGTACTGTCTCAATAAAATGGGCCTTTTCGGCGTTTAGCTTGTCCATGTTTAAGCCAATAGCCGCTTGTGCTTTTGCTTTGGTTGAGATATCTGGAATAGCGACGGGTTGTTTAACTCCTTTGCTACTCAATAATCTGGCAAGCTTAATACGGGCGTTAGCTGCTCTGTCGATAGCAGTGCCTAAAACTCTGAGTGCTTCATCAGGGTTATGCATGGCTATACCGTGTGAAGCGGTAGCGTGATCCCAGCGCCATTGCGCGTGACGTATATCTTGCTGAATCGAATGAACTTCTTCATCAGTAGCGCCCGCCGCAAGCGCTGCTGCAGTTTCATAGTGAGCATGCACTAATTGCGTCTCAGCATTCATCTTCAGCTCATCAATCTTCGCCTTTCGCTGAGCGACAATATCTTGTAACTGCGCTTTAGTTTGATCATGGCAATTTGCGCAGGTCTGTTCGAAACGATCGAATGGATTGCCTACTCTATGATCGGTATATTTACGTCCTTCTTTATTGACCACTTTTGGCATATGGCAATCAATACAGGTAACGTTGTTTTGACCATGTATCCCCTGACTCCAAGTCTCGTAGTCTGGATGTTGTGCCTTGAGCATTGGTGTTTTCGAGAGTTGATGGGTCCAATCAGTAAACTCTATTGAGTCAAAGTAGGCTTCAACTTGGTCCGTTTTTACGCCGTTATCCCAAGGGAATTTAGCGCTTTTGTTTTTGCCTTCGAAGTAGTATTCGACATGACATTGTCCACAGACCATAGCTTGTTTATCTTTTCGTCCAGCGGTTTCCCAAGTTAAGCCAATGCTTTTCATGGCTCGCTCTGCAAAAGGTCTAGCCATACGTAACTTTGACGAACCAGGTTCGTGGCAATCTTGGCAACCGATAGTATTGACGACTTCAGGGCCACCTTTACTCCACTGACCTTCGAAGAATCCATCTTCTCCCTGCTCAGTGATCATTCTTGGTACATCAGGTCCCTTACAGCTCCAACATGCCATTGGCATCATGTCTGGATGCTCTGCATCAGGTGTACCGGTTCTGAGCGTTTCTCTGAGATCGGTAACGGCGTACTGATGGCCGCGGGCGCGGGTATAATCTCTTGAAAAGGCATAACCTGCCCATAAGACTGCAAGATTTGGGTCTTCAGCTACTTCATCTGGTTTGTCACTGTAATCAGTGGTTTTTTCCAGCTTTGGTACTGTTTTGGATACTTCTTAGCATACTGCTCACTACGCGGATCGAGATCTTTAGCTTGAGCATAGGCAAAAGATGAAGATACCAGGGCCACTGATATGAGTAAACTTATTGGCGTTAGCCTTAAAGTTATTGATTTCATTTACTTTGATTTCCTGTTTATTGATTAAATGGAGAACAGGAATAGGTGGGGTATATTCAAGTAACAACAAGTAACAATAAAGATTCGACAGTGAATGTTAAAACCAATCGAAAGGTAAGAATAGTTTACTATTTTTAATGATGTGTTAAGTAATTATTAATTGATGTGTTGCTTAACTACTGATCTTTCATTTGGGTATCGATGTGATGATGGCGATAGGAAAGGTGAACTCAACATAGTTCGCTAATGCGGTGGTGATTATTGACCTTCCGTTCTTAATGGAAAAATAATCATAAATAGCAGAGATAAAAAAAATGCCAGTCGGTGGGAGGACTGGCATTTTAGGTCGAAGACAATAGGTTACTTAACTACATTCGTGATTAACGTAGCTCAGCAGGCCATTCTTTTTTAACACGCTCTTCAACGAACTTGTCTTTAGCTGTTTTCATAGCTTCTAAATTAAGACCAGCAAGAGGTTGTACTTTTGCTTTAGTATCGTACTGAGTAGCGTCGTACGTATACTCTGGTGCGTACTTAGTTAGCAAGGTATCAGCTTCAATGATAGCTGCACCTAGAATCGCATTAGCTTTAGTCAGTAAGCGTTTAGCTTCTTCAGGGTTATGCGCAGCGATACCGTGAGATGCGGTTGCACTGTCCCAGAACCATTGTGCGTTACGCACTTGACCCAATAAGCTGTTCATCTCAGTAGCCAGTTCGTTTCCTGCAGCAAGTGCGCCTTCATAGGCCGCTTTAGCTTCGCCAATAGTTTTGCCAGCGTCTAGACCTTCAATGCCATTTGCAGCCCAAATTGCTTGTGCTTTGAAATGTACTTCGGTTAGACGAGGGTCGGTACCGTTTGCTTCAAAACGCAATTTGTCGATTTCAGCTTTACGATCAGCAATGATAGTGTCTATATCTAAATAGTCGGCATTATGACAAGCAGTACAATTTGCGGGTAGCTTGTCTGCGTCAAATGTGACTTTATGGTTTGAGTACTCTTGGCCTTCAGAGTTAGTCGATTTAGGCATATGGCAGGTATTACAGCTAAACTCTAAATGGTTTGGTCCTTTGTGTTTAGCGCGGTCTGACATGTTTTCAAACTCAGGGTGTTGCGCTTTTAGCGACGGTGCACCAGAGATGGCATTAGTCCAATCTTTAAAGTCGATGTTGTCGTAGTAAGCTAGCTGAGCTTCTGCTGCGTAACCTTTATAAAGATTATCAGTCCCTTGGTAGTCAGTAACATTTGCGTAATCGGTGTCAACAGCGGGTACCCAATGATCCCACGGGTAACGTACTTTCTTAGAATCGCCGCCGTCGAAGTAGTATTCTACGTGGCACTGAGCACAAGTTTGACCAGCTTGAACAGTGTGGTCTTGAGCCGCAAAGGTAAGCTCAACTTTGTCCATTGCACGTTCTGTGTATGGACGGCTTAGGCGCAGTGTATTTTCGCCTAATTCATGACAGTCGGCGCAGCCAATGACGTTAGTCATCTCTTTGCCCCAAACAGACCAGCCGTTATCAGCAAATTTCCCTTCGCCAACCTCGTCATACATACGGGCTACGTCAGGAGATTTACAAGACCAGCAACTTGCTTTCATCGCTTCACCAACAACGACGCCGTCGTGACCTACCAGTGGAGCGCCAGTACGAAGAGTTTTGATAATGTCCGTTAGTGCAAACTGGTGACCGCGAGCGCGGTTGTAGTCTTTAGCAAAACCGTAACCCGCCCATGCACTCACTAGGTTTGGATTTATTTCCAATATATCAGTTGGTACGCCTGATACTGGGTTAGTTTCTTCAGTTTCTAGCCAAGTAGTATGCTGATCAGGGAAGGTTTCTTTCCAGTTGTCGCTATTGTAGAAATCAGTCGCTACTGGTGGCACTACGACTGGTGGTACGACGACTGGCGGTACGACGACAGGTGGAACAGTGACACAAGTATTAGTGTTTGTATCTAAAATGGTACCATCAGAACAGGTCTTAGCTGAATCGTCATCACTATTACAACCGGATAATGCAGTCATTACTGCTACAGCGATAGCAAGCTTTTGTAATCTCATCATAACTCCTTTAAATAACTATATTTGTTATTTTACTTTTGATTATTTACTTATTTAGATTTATCTTATGCGTTAAAATGTTTATTTTTATTTGTACTATAGATTTGTCTAATTTGTTTTCTATATTATTAAACTCATCTAGTCTTATTAATATGGAACGGGTGCATTATTAACATGAGGGATGTTGTTGCTACACATTTTATTAACAACAACGTGAGTGTGATCAATAAATTTACAAAAGTGAGTTGTTAACAAAATAAGAAAAATCTAACAAATACCTAGTTAGAGGTACGACTTAGTGGGTACTTAACTGTAGTGTTTATCAGCGATCCAGTTGTAAGTGCTTGTTCTAATTTAGTGAATGACGTTTTTCTGCGTTAGGGTAAAATCTTCTTGTTTGTAATGTAAATGTTTCATTTTTGGTGGCGCTTTAGCTGGGGTAACTTAAATAATTACAACTGGAGTGTGTC
>NZ_PJBM01000140.1:0-15370 GCF_002836075.1 Shewanella sp. GutDb-MelDb
CTGGTCTATATGCAGCCGGCGAAGTCTGTGGTGGTATTCATGGTGTGAGCCGTTTAGGTAGTTGCTCAATTCCGGAATGCATGGTGATGGGTATGACAGCTGCACGCAGCGTCATGAAAGCCTAAATTTACCAGATAATAAAAGGAATGAGTGATGAGTAAATTTAAAGCGGTATTAGCGCTAACATTGGGTTGCCTGTTAACTCTATCTGCACAAGCAGTAGAGGTGCGAGACCACCATAAAGAAGTGATCGGTAAAGACTGTAAAACATGCCACGACAATGGCATCAAACAGTTTCCATCAGATCAAGCATGTTTGCAGTGTCATGATGTAGATGACTTAGCAGAGCAAACAGCGCGTAGCGAAGAAGATAAGTGGCAGAATCCACATAACAACCTGCATTACGGTAAAGAGTTACCTTGCCAAGAGTGTCATGGCGAGCATACATCTAAAAAGCCAATGTGCAGCAATTGTCATACTTTTAAGTTTGATAAGTTCAAAGAGTAGTCTACTGCCGTTTAGCGAGTTCTCCATCTTCGGTTTGTACCGAAGTCACCCGCCATATTGAGTTTTTGTCTTCTTAATATGGTTGGGCTTTTCATAATGATAAACGCCTAGTCTATTGCTCCCTGCAAAAGTAGTTTGGACCCGGATGTTTGATTACACCAATTGGCGCACGAAGTTGCTTCACTGGCTTATTGCTGTTGAACGGTGTCTATGTGGAACGCCTTCTCTACGTTATTTTATTTTAGAGAAGGTTATTTTTTAACAATAAAAATAATGGTGATGTGATGAATAAATGTTTGTTTGCAACTCAAGAAAGCTCGATCAATAGTCAATTCTATAAAAATAAAAGAGGATTGAGCTTAATTGGAATATTTGTGGCGAGTGCTTTTTCTGCTACTTGTGTTAACGCAGCGGTTTTAGACAATACTGATATGCAGTTTGGTGGCTATGTCAAAGTCGATGCAATGTTGAGTGATTATAGTAATGGTGCTCCAGGTTCAGGAGCTATTTCTAGACAGTTCTATGTACCAGGCACAATATATGGTGTTGATGGTAATGGAAGTCAAGTTATTGATTTTCAGGCAAGAGAGTCTAGGTTTAATTTCAAGACCATCACTAATATAGAGGGTCATAAACTAACAGGATTTATCGAACTAGACTTCATGACTCACGCCGATGGTAATGAACGCGTGTCTAATAGCTATTCTCCGCGAATTCGTCATGCGTTTGTTAGCTTTGATAAATGGACCTTTGGTCAAACATGGACAACTTTTCAAAACCCTGCAGCCTTACCAGAGAATCTTGATTTTGTTGGAGCAGCAGAAGGGACACCTTTTGTACGTCAAACTCAAATACGTTACACCAATGGTGGCTTCCAATTTTCAGTAGAAAACCCTGAAACGACCTTAAATGAGTACCAAACTGGTTCGAGGATGGTGAGTGGCAGTGGTATGGTGCCTGATTTTGTGGCACGTTATAACATTAAGACCGACGGTGGCACCAAGCTATCTCTTGCCGGTATAGGAAGACAGCTCAATATAGAAACTAAGCAGGGTGGAACTCAACTAGATTCGACTGCATTGGGTTACGGCGTGAGTTTAAGTGGCATCTTACCCGTTGGTAAAGATGACATTAAATTTACTGCGACCTACGGTGAGGGTCTTGGTCGTTACATGGCACTCAACTATGTGAATGCTGGGGTTATCGATTCTGATGGCGATATTGAAGCGATTACCTCTTATGGCGGTTTTATTGCTTACCGCCATTGGTGGAATGGAAAATGGCGTTCAAGTGTGACTGCATCAGCCTTTAGCGCAGATAATGATGTCAGCTTGACCGGCGAAAACGTTAACAAAGACTCATATTCTGGCTATGTTAACTTGCTCTACTCCCCTATAAAACCATTAACGCTAGGGGTTGAATATATGTATGCTAAGAACAGTAAAGAAAGCGGCCTTGAGGGTGAGCTTAATCGATTGATGTTTTCAGCAAAATACGTGCTTTAGCTTACAGGAGTCATTATTGTTGACAGCATGATGACAAAGAGTGAATGTAATAAAAAGGAGGCCTAAGGCCTCCTTTTTATTTAGTATATTTAAGTTGTCTGTTACCACGCGTGTCGTTAACTAATTGTTTTTAAGCATTTACTAAGTAAACTTGCCAGATACCATTGGAACCTAATCTAATGTTTCTGCTTTGCTGTTCATAAAAGTTAGTGGTGTTTGGCCCGTTTGTTTCTTGAAAAATGCGATAAAAGCGCTATCAGAGGAAAACTCCAATCCATCAGCAACGTTACTGACTTGCATTTTTCTAGACAATAACTCAATTGCCTTGAGTAAACGCCATTGCTGTCTCCAGTCTTGATAGGACATTCCTGTTTCTGCTTTAAATAATCGGGTGGCTGTTTTGGTACTTGCCCCGATGGAAGCCGCGACAGAGGTCAGCGATGGAGGAAGAAAAGTTTCTTGTATCATTTGTTGGCGGAATTTTTGTAATCGGCGGTCTGAAGGTAAAGGGAGTTGGAACTCATAGCGTTTAGCGGCGTAAAATTCCTCCCAAAAAAGTGCAATAGTGTGCTTTGTTTCGTCATCGGGTTTATCCCATGGCCATAGCGCCATTTTATCAATTAACGCTTTTAACAGAGCATCTACTTCAAACATGGTGATGTCTTTTGGACATTGGAACATGGTGCAATCAAAATATAGCGAGCGATAAGCGACTACATTCGTCATCACCGCTCGATGCTGTGTATGCGGCGGGATCCAGACCGCTTTTGTTGGCGGCAATATGCAGATAGAGTTTTCTAAGGCAAAGGTCATACTTCCTTGTGGTGCATAGAGTAATTGCCCTTTGCTGTGCTGATGCATCCCGGAGTCATGCGCACCGACATTGATGGCGATCCCCACTACGGAGGAGGCCATTTTATCTGCGTCGAACTGGGTTTGTGGATTAATAATCGCCATTTGTCCGAATTCTGATGTTTTTGGTATTAATGTTGTTAATAGCTAAAGGATAGCCACATCTATACTGCCCGCCAAGTTAATTAATCACAGGTTCCAAAATGAACACTAAACCGTCTTTATGGTTGATGGTTGTCATGTTGATGTTTCCTCAAATAGTGGAAACCATCTATAGCCCAGCGTTAGGTTCCATTTCACAATCATTTGCAGTGACTTATGCGCAGGCAGCTCAAACATTATCTATCTACTTTACTGCATTTGCTATTGGCGTTGTGGTCTGGGGGATATTGTCGGATACATGGGGTAGGCGACCAACAATGCTCATTGGACTGTTTATTTACGGCTGCGCCGCTTTATTAGCAATGCAAACAGAAAACTTCACCGTTCTAATGGTCGCAAGAGCATTAAGTGCATTCGGAATAGCCGTTGGCTCTGTTGTGACCCAGACGATGTTGCGTGACGCATTTGAAGGCGAAGACCTCGCTAAAGTCTTTAGTTTAATGGGATTTGGGCTCTCTATTAGTCCTGTTGTGGGGATGTTATTGGGTGGTCAATTATCGCAAGCGGGTGGTCACTATTATATATTCTTAGCTCTATTTATGATGGCATTAGGCTTATTGATCCTTAATGTATTTACGCTTCCTGAAACTCAGCGTGAAAAGCGACCTTTAGCGCTGGGTAAGTTAAGTGTTCTAATGTTGAAAGATGCTCACATTTGGCAATCTGCATTATTGGTTGCGCTATATAACATTGCATTGTTTTCTTATTATCAACTTGGTGGGTTTATCTTTACAAAACTGGGATTTGATTCAGAGCAATTTGGTTACAGTGGAATGGTGTTAGGCCTTGGCACATTTATGGGGTGTTACTTTAACAAAATCCTTCTGTCCAAAAAGGTGTCTGCACGCTCTCTGCTTTGGCTCTCTGCTGTTCAACTTACCGTGGGAGCTTTTGGGGTGTATATGTTGCTCGACTCTATCTTGTTTTTGGCGCCAATGATGTTGGTTGTGATGGCTTTTGCTATTGCGATCCCCAATGTACTAAGTCTGGCTTTAGTCAATTATAAACAGCAAGCGGGCAGTGCGGCTGCGATATTTGGGTTGATGTATTATCTGCTTATTGGCAGTGGTTTGGCGCTGGCTGGTACTGCTCAACACTTAGGCTTGGTGCTAATCGCCTGCGCTGTAGTGGCGGTGTTGGTGACACTCTCACGTAAATAGTGAGTTCGGGTCAGATAGCAATCATTGAGTAATGATTGCTATTCATTATGACGACCATTAATCACCGCAGGGACCCGCTTCATGTATTAAGTGTAAAGTTACTTCGCAGTATTCTGATTGTAACTGTCTTGCACATTTTTTAAATTTTTTTCCGTTGTTAGTTTTCGCGCCTAAATTATTATTTTTAATACTATCAAGTGAATACACTCATTAAATGGATTGTTTATGGGTATCTGGAGCGAAAGAAATAATGCTATTATTGGTCATACGAGCCTCCTGTTATATGTGGAACACATATAACAGGAGGCTCTGGTTTTAAACTAACCCACGTAATGGAAACTAGCACCTCGTGGGGAGTCATTAGGTCTATGGCTACTATTTTAGCTTAAGTATTATTTTTATCTCATCATTCAAATATGTTGAGTAAAAAAATCAGGAAACAAGGTATTGTTAAATTGAAAATTCACGCTGTTACGATTGAATATTCCCTCGGCGATCTGGGATCGCTGCAACGTGGTATTGAAACGCTAACCCAAGATCTTGATTTAGAAAGTGTCGAAACAGAGAGGAGGTTGTATCGTGATTACCGCTTTATCGGCGTTGATGAGCATGGACAGTCGCTTGGAAAACCAAAGGTATGTAAGGCTAGTTTTTATAGTGTACTCGCTAAAAATGATGCACTAAGACCGTTATTGGTTGCTTATATAAAAAAGATGACCGCCTACAATTTTTTCCTCGGCACATCCTTTGCGTTGGTTACAACCGGTGAGGCACAGATCATCAAAGATCCCGTTTATGCTTTAGCGGATTTAGGGGAACAATATATTGATCTCTACTGTGACGCTTTTGGCACATCTGATCGCGGTTATGAATTGGGCTTTGATAAACCCAAACGTCAGTTTGTGCGGCAGTGCTCTGAAAGTGAACAGTTGGCCGTGCTTTATGCAGCGATGATCCTTGGCCGATTGACGGTTTATTCAACTGAAGCCGTCTTACCCAAACCGCCGGCATCATTTGTTAAGCGTTTCGCTGATGCTGCATATTGTGACGACTTTATTAAGCTCTGCGCTGCAGAATTTATCCGTAATGCGTTGATCCGTCGCAGAGAAAAACATCATTTGGGATTAGCTAGCCTTGATGTTAACAAAGTCGTCAGTGATATTTTTGAACTGGAAGAGCAGTTTACGTTTCAGCCTGAAATGATATTACTGCTTGAGCTGACAGGTCGAACTGCCAATGATATTTTGCATGGATTAAAGGACGAAGTCATTGGCATCTTTGATGGCAGCATATCGCCGGTCAAACCTGTGTTATTTGATTTCCCAACTCCCCAATGCGTTATTGAAGAATATGAAAAATAACATTGAATCGGATATCAATACTATAATTCAGAACGTCCTTTATTAGGCGCTTATAATTGTAATCTACGAAGTCGTTTGATACGTCGCTACACTTGATCCGCGTTAGTGACGTTAGCGTGTTACCACAGTCATACTTGTGGTAGTTAAAACCGTAAATCATAGGGCTTAAGTGCTAACTGATTTTCCTCGGCCCCGCGTTAAGAGTCTCAACTTATTATAAAATTTCTCATCGGGTAATGAATGGTAACCCTTCTGGCACTGAGAGAGCGTCAAGCCTGTTTATTATCACTCATTACTATCGGGTTATTACATAAAATTATTATTTTAATAAATAACTATAATTTTACGTAATGCCATCTTGTCCATATACTTAGCTCATCAAAACAAACAACACATCAGTTAACTAGGTTTTTGGAGCATATTATGAAAATGAGTCATGTTGGGATCCTTGTTGGGGATATGGATAAAGCTGTTGAGTTTTATACCAATGCGCTTGGTCTTAAGATTGTCATGGGCAATACTAAGGTCGAAGAGGAACGCGAAACTGCAATCGGTAAAATGTGTATTGCTGTTTTTGGGGAAGGCTTTAAAGGCTTTAATATTGCACACCTAGTGACAACCGATGGCATTGGTTTTGAGCTATTTGAAATGAAAGAGCGCCAAGAGCGACACGTAGTTGATTTCTCTCGGATTGGTATCTTTCACTTTTGTCTTGAAACGGATGATTTTGAAGGTGTTATTGAAAGAACCAAAAAGTTCGGTGGCAAAGTGAGAATGGATATCATGCGTTATCATCCTGAAGATGATAGCAAACCTTACCAAATGGTTTACCTTGAAGATCCATTTGGAAACTTATTTGAGCTTTACTCACACACTTATTCAGAGACTTACTCTTCTGAATACGATTAGTCTGAATACGACTAATTTGAATATGAACAGATTAGCGAGTATTTACAATTAACATTGCGAATAACCCGTTATGTGCCAGTCCTAAAATAGGTTGACGGTTTTTATTAAGCCAGTTGGTACTCCCAGCTGGCTTTTTCATGCACCTCGTTTGGGGTTTTCATCCCTAAACTAAGATGCGGCCGTTAGCTACCGATGACTCTGTAACAATTGATAAAAGCTATTTATATCAAACTACTGCGAAATGATAAAAGTGATACGTAGACCTCGTAAACAAGCAGGCTCTATTTCTCCCTGAAAAATACTCTCTATTATTGGTAATAATTACGTAAATAAACCCATTTACGACAATAGCTTAGCAATGCTACCTTGGGTTGACATAAGCGTACAGTCAAGAACGTTATCGAACTGCTATTGAATAAGCTGTTGAACAAAACAGTTTGTTATGTTTATTGGCCATATTATAACTAACAATGTTAGTGCGCTTAATGCGACGTTATCCCGAAGAGAATCAAGTTTTATGCCTGAAGCCAATCCAGCGAGAATCATGACCTTTGTATCGCCGAAAGATCTCAGTCAGTGGCTCAAAGTGAATCACGCCTCTGAAAGTGAACTATGGGTGAAGATATACAAGAAAAATACTAGGATTCAGAGCGTGACTTGGGATGAGCTCGTGATTGAGGTTCTATGTTGGGGTTGGATCGACGGTATTAAGAAGTCAATCGATGACCAAGCCTACCTTCAGCGCATTACTCCCAGAAAAACGCGCAGTAACTGGTCTAAAAGAAATACAGAGCATGCGGAGAGTTTGATAAATGAGAGCCGGATGATGGAATCAGGGCTCGTGCATATTCGTGCTGCAAAAGCGGACGGTCGCTGGGAAAATGCCTATGTGCTAAGTGAAATGGAAGTACCCGCAGACTTCCTAGCGGCACTGGAGAGCAAGCCGAATGTTAAGGCGTTTTTTGATACTCTCAATAAATCGAGTCGTTATGCTATCGCGTATGGATTGAAAAGTGCGAAGAAACCCGAAACCAGACTTAGGCGATTTACAAAATTTATGAACATGCTTGTGCACGAAGAAAAGCCTAAATAAGTGGAATTAGGCTTAATAGGTTTTTCAAACGGACGCATAATAAGTCGTTATGCAACCAAGTTGTTCAACGCAAGGAGGAAATCTTGGAATTAGATATATATCAAGTTGATTCATTTACGACTAAGCCATTTAAAGGGAATCCAGCTGGAGTTTGTATATCAGAAAATGATCTTGATGAAAATCTCATGTTTTCTATCGCAGAAGAAATGGCAGTTTCTGAAACTGCATTTTTATCATTAAGTAACATGAAATTAAGGTGGTTTACACCCAAAATAGAAGTAAGCTTGTGTGGTCATGGAACATTGGCCGTCGCACATGTTTTAAAGGAAAATGGCTTGGTTGCGATTGGCGATACATTAGTTTTTGACACATTGTCAGGTGCTTTACTGGTCACAGTACAAGATAAAACGATTGAAATGGATTTTCCATCAACCACTATCAATTCGGGTATTTCTAGCCATGTAGAGCTCTTAGATCTTCTTGGGATCAATCCAGAACACGTGATTTTTTTGGGTCACTTCGATTCAAAATTTTTTATCGAAATTGACAGCGAGGAAACGCTGTTGGGGTTAAACCCAAACTTTGATGGCTTAAAGAAATTAAAGGGCCGTAGTGTTGTCATTACTGCAAAATCAGTATCCAGTGAATTTGATTTTATTTCTCGGTATTTTGCTCCTTGGGTTGGTGTTAATGAAGACCCAGTTACGGGTTCAGCACATTGTGCTTTAGCTGTATATTGGGAAGCAAAGCTTAAGAAAAACAAGCTTAAAGGCTATCAAGCTTCTGCCCGTGGTGGTTTCGTCAATGTTGAATTATTGCCAAATAATCGAGTGAAACTGATTGGTTCAGCGATAACTACGTTGAAAGGGGTTTTATACGTATAGGCAGTGTAACGATTTGATAATAAATGTAAAATTTAACATCCATCTTGACTCTTTGCACTTTTTACAACCAATCTTATTTGTTATTAAGGCGTTGCGACACCGTAAGCTTCTTACATTCCCTAATCAGAATTTCATGAATTAAAGCCTAAGCACTAACCCACTGATGTAAAGATGTGGGTTAGGGTAAGTGCCTATCAAAATGCCCAAGAAGTGTTGGGGGTAAAGACGCGTTTATATGCTGTTTATCTGCATCTACTTTTCTCACACATTCCCTAATACAAGCAGAGTTAACCGGGGCATATATGGTTTTTGTCAAATCGTATTCGAGTACGAAGATACACCTAGTGCGTACTCAACAACGCGGGGATCTGCTACACTGCTTTTGGTTATTTTTTAATTTAAGATCAATTTGTTATGCAGCGCCAACCATTACGTCAAGCCAAAACTATCGATAACGTTTTCAATAGCGCCTATTGGCACCTTGGTCAGCAAGATTTTACCATTAATGAAATTCGGACCAAGCTTGAACGGAAAACCGAAAACCAAGAATGGATTGATATTGTCCTCGCCAAACTAATAGAGAACGAATATTTAAAAAATGACTTTGACTTTGCGGTGCGCTATTGCGAGGTAGCCTTTAGTAATGAACTCGGTAAAGGCGCAATAAGACGTAAGTTACAACTGCGCGGCGTTCCCGTCACCGACATTGATACTGCGATAGAGCAAGTAATGGACGAGCAAAAAGTCGATGCGTTTGAGATGGCCACATCTAGGCTGTTAAGCAAGTTTGATAACTTTTATGGCACCAACAAAGAAAAGGTCTATACGCAGATGACCACTAAAGGTTTCTCTCGCGTAGAAATAGATCACGCATTATCACAACATCCAGAGCGTGAAACACTGCGCAGTAAATTAGCGGTGAAAGCAGACAAAGTTGACTTAACAACGGAAATAATCAAGCTATTTAACAAAGGTAAAGGCGAAACCTTGATCTTGCAAGAATTAAAGCAGCGACTGATTGATGTGAGTGACTTTGAAGATACTGTGTACAAATTAACGCTATCAGAAGATGTCGACTTTTATCAAAGTTGTAAAAAAGAGTTGGCGAAAAAGCGCTATGACTTATCGGATTATAAAGGAAAGTCGAAAGCGTACGCCTATTTATCCCGGAAAGGGTTCGGCAGTGATGAAATAAAAGAAGCAATGAATCCGGATGATGACTAACTAAAAGAAACCGTTAAAGAAACAATTATGGTACTCAGTATTGCGATTTTAAATATTGTAAACAGTAATATATCGATAAGCACCTAACACTAGAGGCAATAACGATGACCACTAAAATTCGAAGTGATAATTGCTACCGCATCACCATTGAAGAGGGAGTATCGCTAGAGGAAATGGGGAAAACACGACAGTTTGAGTTACAAGATAGAGAAGATTTGTTCAAGGCTGTAGAAACTTAAAGAAAGGCAGTGGGTTGGAAGACTCTCTTGTAACTAAGGTTGCTGTTGCGCTACGCTTATTAGGTCCCGTTATGATTGAACATTGCAAACATGCGTTTTTTTAGATTTTATGCCCATTTTAAGACATTTATGCAACATATAAAAAGTATGGTGAAAAGTGCAGTAAAAGAAAAATAGTTTCGCTGCCGGAGGAAAGTGGTCTATTTTTCCTTATCGATGAGACTGACATCTACAGTGTTAATGTTATAGGGGCTCTAAGCTAACGAGTCGTCTTTGTTCGAAGAAAGCTATATCGCGATATATAGACTAATACCCTCTACGCTACATCAAACCAATACGCTAACAAATCCTTGTCTAAAATAAGAGCTCAGTCATTTAGTGTTATATTGTCATTACACAATGAAGACCATTTATACACGATTAAATGACCGTTAAGTAAACGCAGAGGAAGTGGCTAATGGCGCCACCTAATACAAACAAGTGCCATATCGCGTGGTTGTAGGGAATGCGTTTAGCAACATAAAAAACAATCCCTAAACTGTAAAATAACCCGCCAATAATGAGAAGGTTAAAGCCTAATGGCGACATTCCTGCAATTAACTCTTTCATCACGGTGACACAGAGCCAACCCATGGCAAGGTACAAGGCTAGACTGAAGACTTTAAAGCGAGTGATAAAGAGTGTCTTGAAAAGAATGCCTCCGATTGCCAATGACCAAATGGCAATGAGCACCAAGTTGGCATTTCCGTTGCCATTTTCATTTTCTAAACTAATCAGCATTAAAGGGGTATAGGTACCCGCTATCAACAGGTAGATGGCACAATGGTCGGCAATTTTTAATTTATGCTTCAAAGCTTTATCTGTTGCGCTATGATATAGAGTCGAGCAAAGAAAGAGCAAAATAATGCTGCCGCAGTAAATCACTACACCTGCCATTTGCACAAAAGTTAATTGCTCATAGCCTTTTAAAATACACATAATCAAGCCAATAACACCTGCCACAACGCCTAACCCATGACTTAGGCTGTTTGCTAGTTCTTCTTTAACGCTATAACTAGCACTTGATACTAGGGTTTGCTTTGGCGACAAGGTTGATTCTTGAGTAGACATAAGGCGTAAATGACTTCTGGTTTGACCACGATTAGCTGCAGTGTATCAGCTTTAATGATAATAGTCATAGTTTAGCGTACACGTGTTAGCTTAAAATAGGTCCAATGCAATCACCATTACATTAGTGATGATCAATGATAAAAAAAGACAATAACACTCGATGTTGAACTTTTGTAATAAAGCGGTATCTAATGTTTTAAGTGATTATTATTCATTGATAAATTAGCTTAATTAACCAGCCACAAACAAGCTTCATGTTAAATAAATCAGCATGAGTCAATCGTTATAAATAACGCCATTATTAAGGTTAACCTTGTCTTCTCATGGCGTTAATTGAACCTTATGGACTATAGAGTTATTCATCGGATGAAACCAGTTAGCAGATCCTCAGCACCTGTTTTTACTGCGCTTGCAGCAGAGAATGGCAAAGGACAACCTCTGCTCAGTTTATCGGTAAGCACTGAGGAAGCCAGTGCAACTTTGGCGGTCATTAGGGCTGATAAACAGTTTGAGCTCCCGGTCAGCCATCCTCTAGTTAAACCTATGTTTGGTATCAACACCGCTGCGGAATTAACCTCTATCGCTGAGGTCGTTGTTGAGGCAGATAATCGTGATAAAGGCGGCGTGAAACGCTCTTCTTGCTTGCGTTCATTTCAGCTGTTTCAATCATTCATATGGGTTATTTTACTGCACATTGTATTGATTGGTATTATTAATCAGCTTTGGGTGAGACAAACGCTAAAGGTTACAACTGTTGCCCCAATCAAAATCCAATCATACCTGTATGTCGAAGCTAAACCGGTAAAAGATGAGGTGATGGATAGCATCGACAGCTCAACAAGTAAGGTGAGATCGCCACGTCATTCGCCAACAGATAGCGACAACCCCAGCGAGGCTGACGAACTTGTCGAGACATCGCCAGTACATGAACCCGCGATGGAGGCTGACAACACCATTGAAGCCATACTGCCGACAACGGATTTATCGGAAAAAACGGACATAAGAATTAATAAGAGCCTGCCGACGTACGTTCCTCGCCGTAGTGCAATGGCTATTGCTCAATCCTATCTTCAACGAAAAAATGATGCCGCACTAGATGCACTGATTGTCGATAAAGCCAATAAATATAGCGGGCCGCACTCTTTGAGTAAGATGGATGGTGACATGGTAGAGTTAGTTTTTCCTGAGGTAGATGAGTACAGCAAAATACCCACGACAGATCATCGACTCGATCCTAACCGTATCGTACGTCACGGTGATACCTGCTTTCGAATAGTGCAGGTGCCGACCCAAATTAACCCTTACGCAGAAAATATCGGTTACCCCTTTAACTGCGGTGGCGATAAAGTTAAAAAAGCGATTAATGACGCTATCTCAGCACGATTAGAAAAGAGAATGATTAGTCGAAAATAGTCGTTTTTGAGGTGATAATTTTTCATGATAAATAGTGGTTTAATATGCAGTATTAAATTATTCGTATTATTATCAACAAGCTATGGGTCAATAAAAATATTTACCATAACAGGGGTTTGTGAATGATTTGTACTTGTTTCTTAGTCACTGTTAGGCTTATACTGCCGGCTCATCTTGTCGGAGTGCCATATGGCTGAGACCGTTTATTCGGGATCCGTTGAACCTGATCAGGCTAGAACCTGCGTAGGTAACAAGCGAAATAACTGCATAGTATCGGCTGTATTAATGCTGCTAGCAGTCACATTTCGGTGGTTAAGTGCATCTGGAATTAGCGTTATGACGCGGTTTCATTTTCAACTTTCAATTACTCATTTCTCCTGACAAGCAACTTCATTTTTATAATAGTGAGTTTGCTAATGTCTAAACGCCGCGAAACCCGAGCTCAAGCTCAACAGTTCATCGATAACCTAAAACCGTTACAACACCCAAATTCCGAGAAGATCTATCTTCAAGGTAGCCGCGTTGATCTTAACGTCGGTATGCGCCAAATTCATCAAGCTGACACTTTGCTCAGTGGTGATGAGAAAAATCCTGTATTTGAAGCTAACCCACCGCTGAAAGTATACGACTGTGCTGGGGCTTACTCAGATCCTGATGCCAATATTGATGTGCACAAAGGCTTAGATAAATTACGTCATAACTGGATCGTTGAACGAAATGATACCGAACAGTTACCCGCTGTCAGCTCTGGTTTTACCCAGCAACGCTTGGCCGATGATGGTTTAGACCATTTACGTTTTGAGTCGTTAGTGCCTCCTCGCCGTGCAAAGTCTGGTCAGCGCGTAACGCAAATGCACTATGCCCGCCAAGGGATTATCACCCCTGAAATGGAATATATCGCTATTCGCGAAAATATGGCAATGGCAGAGGTGACCGACCCTATGTTAACTCAAAAAAATAAGGGCGAAAGCTTTGGCGCCGTTATCGATGAGCCAATCACTGCTGAGTTTGTTCGCAGTGAAATTGCTCGTGGCCGAGCCATTATCCCGTTAAATATCAATCATCCTGAAGCTGAACCGATGATTATTGGACGTAACTTTTTAGTGAAAGTGAACGCCAATATTGGTAATTCAGCAGTGACTTCTTCTATCGAAGAAGAGGTTGAAAAGCTGGTGTGGTCTACCCGCTGGGGGGCTGATACGGTAATGGACTTGTCTACCGGTCGTTATATCCACGAAACCCGAGAGTGGATTATCCGCAACTCTCCTGTCCCCATTGGAACCGTGCCTATCTATCAAGCACTCGAAAAAGTGAATGGTGTTGCTGAAGATCTTAACTGGGAAACATTCCGCGACACCTTGATAGAGCAAGCTGAGCAAGGCGTTGACTACTTTACTATCCATGCGGGTGTATTGCTGTGTTACGTACCCATGACCGCAAAACGCCTCACGGGCATCGTATCGCGCGGGGGGTCTATTCTGGCTAAATGGTGTTTGTCGCACCATAAAGAAAACTTCCTCTATGAACATTTCAGAGATATTTGTGAGATCTGTGCAGCTTATGATGTCTCACTGTCATTAGGGGATGGTATGCGTCCGGGCTCGATTGCTGATGCCAATGATGAAGCTCAATTTGCAGAGCTCGAGACCTTAGGCGAGCTGGTTAAAATTGCCTGGCAATACGATGTTCAGACCATCATTGAAGGGCCTGGCCATATTCCAATGAACCTCATTAAAGAGAATATGGATAAGCAATTAGATATTTGTGATGAGGCGCCTTTTTATACTTTAGGCCCGCAAACGACCGACATTGCTCCTGGTTATGATCACTTTACCTCAGGTATAGGCGCGGCGATGATTGCCTGGTATGGCTGTGCAATGTTGTGCTATGTGACGCCAAAAGAGCATCTGGGCTTACCTAATAAAGACGATGTTAAACAGGGGCTTATTGCTTATAAGATTGCGGCTCATGCTGGCGATGTTGCTAAAGGTCACCCAAGTGCACAAATTCGAGATAACGCACTTTCAAAAGCACGTTTTGAGTTCCGATGGGAAGATCAATATAACTTAGGCTTGGATCCTGAAACGGCTCGCGCTTATCACGATGAGTCACTGCCGCAAGAGTCAGCCAAAGTGGCTCACTTTTGCTCTATGTGTGGTCCAAAGTTCTGTTCAATGAAAATAAGCCAAGAGGTTCGCGACTACGCCGCAGCGCAAGAGAAGCTGGCGTTAGAAGTTGAAGCAAAGGGGGTCGAAGTTAAGTCACCCGCAGAGTATCAAGCCTATAGCGGTCAAACTGAAACATCAGCGCTTTCGGATAGTGATATTAGCAGTGGCATGGCGCAGATGTCAGCTGAGTTTAAGGCCAAGGGCGCTGAGTTATATCACGAAGCAGGCACTGGCGCTGAAAGTAAAGTCGTCGCGTTAGAGGAGTAGTTATGGCTGAGGTTAATTCTAGCCGACTGCCAACGAGCAATCGTCCATTAGTGTGGACGATTGCGGGTTCCGATAGCGGCGGCGGTGCAGGGGTTCAGGCCGATTTGGCCAGCATGCTTGATCTTGAAACACATGGTTGCAGCGTGATCACCGCTGTCACGGCACAGAGTTCGGTGACGGTAGCAGCGGTTGAGGCGGTCTCTGACGAGATGCTCGTGGCGCAACTTGATACGTTAGCAGCGGATCTCATACCAAAGGCAATTAAAATTGGTTTATTGGCAAGTCAGCTGCAGATTAATATCGTTGCAAGCTGGTTAGCGGACAAACTCGCGCAATGGCAAGGCGATAATCTAACTGTACCCGTCATTCTTGACCCTGTGATGGTAGCGACTTGCGGCGACGCACTGGCTAAAGGTGCACAACTCGATTTTAGTCCGTTTAAAGGTTTACTGACGTTAATTACGCCTAATGTGAGTGAGTTGGAGATTTTAGCTGGGCGTCCATTATCGACAGCTG
>NZ_PJBM01000141.1:0-15302 GCF_002836075.1 Shewanella sp. GutDb-MelDb
AAACCATCACTCAGGGCGATTAGTTCACTTACATCAACATAGCCGCCAGTAGAAACGGATAGACCATCAGATAAAAATAGCAGAAATACCCCCCCTAAAAACAGGGATAGGTTTGTCTTACCGGCATAAGAAAGCTTTACCGCTGAGGGTAACTTTGCAATCAGTCGTTGGTAAGAAGCTAATTTCAAAGAGAGTGTCCAGCCTACTAATACGGTTAATTTTGTGAATGCAAAGCATTCAGAGCTCATCTGTCGCAGGAGAATAACAAGAAGACATAGTTAAATGAAAGTAACTTAACGCTAAAAAACCTCGTTTATATTAAATAAACCTTAATTAAAACATGGTAAACCATAATGCATTACAAACTTAACAAAAAGACAACCTTTGCCATCTCAAAAACGCTACCATTGTGACTCAAGGCACTAATAGGTTCTGTCGAAAATGAGTAACACCTCACTTAATGATCAATAGACAGTTTTATTGGCAAGCTATTAACCTCGATAAACGGTGCAAAATAACAGTAACAGTGGCCTATTTGAGCTCAATATATCGCTAGCTTCAACCGTTAAGATTAATCAACCTTAAGTATAAGCCGTCACGCTGGGAGTAAAAGTAATGACGTCTATTGTTGATGGGGTTAGAAATAAATGGCTTATCTGAACGATATGGATAAGCCACCCACAAAATAGTAATAATGTTGGCGGGTGGGAAAACAGCCAATAAACGGCGGCAAAAACAACCGTGAAAGATCAACAGCCCCTAGTTATATATATTCGATATACGACCAACTAAATAGGTATATCCTTGATGAAAGTTATTTTCTGATAGCCCGTACTATTAAGTTATGTTCATCACCACAGGAAATATTATGCCCGCCGTTAGTGACTTCCCTGCTCGCTCATTGATTGCCGTTGTCATCAGCATGGTGCTTTATTCAAATTTAAGCTTCGCGGCAGAGCCACCAGCAAAAACTATCGAAGTGATCCAGGTATTAGGTGAGACTATAAATGAAAAGGGGGTATCACCTAAAAATGCCACTATAGACGGACCATTTGGCGATGAAATAGAGCTTAAAGATATCGCCCGTGCTGTTACGCCTATCACTAGCGAAATGATGCAACAGCTCAATATGACTGACTTACAAGATATTCAAAAAGTCAGCCCTAATAGTTATTCAGCTAGCGGTTTTGGTGCTTCAAGCTTACCGACGATCCGTGGCCAATTAGGTGAACTGTATCAAGACGGTATTCGCCGACAAGCGGGTAACAATGGTTTTGGAGTGCCACTGTCCTTTAACGCTATTGAGCAAATCGATGTGATTAAAGGGCCGCCTCCTGTGTTGTTAGGCACCAGCCAACGCAACGGCGGTTTTGTTAATTTGAACTCTAAGGTTGCGCCGACCAATGAAAAATTTGGCAAACTAAATGTATCCGCAGGCAGCTGGGATCATTATCGTGCCCAAATTGACTTCGGTAGCGATATTGTTGAAAACGAGAGTGGTTTTAGGATCAGTGCTGAACATATTGATAATGGCAGTTACTACGATTACTCCGCGTTTAAAAGTGACAGTGTATTTTTGGCATTTCGATTATTAGTTAACCAAAACAGCAGTTGGGATATTAATGCTGAGTACTATGATGTCGAGTTTACTGACAACGCAGGAATTAACCGCCCCACCCAAGCCTTAATCGACAGCGGGTTATATATTACCGGTCAAGGCATACAACCTAATGGCAGCAGCATTCCTGGCGCCAATGCTATTGTATCTCCGACCGGATTGGTTGAAATAGATCGCAACCGCGTATTAACCGATCCGGACAACACAAATGGTGCCAGCACCTTCTTACTTCACAGTATCTATACTCTTGAATTAAGCGAAAAAGCCACATTAAAAAATATCACTTATTATCAGCATCTAACTCGTGAAGAAATTGCCCAAAACAGTTTTGTTGAAATTATTGATGGCGCCGATACGGCGCAAAATCGGCTTGAATTGGCATACCAATGGAATGATACCCAATCCACCATTACGGCTGTCGATGTGCGTTACAACAAGGTACTCGGCTACAGTCAATTTACCACTGAAGCAGATTTACCCATTGATTTAACTGGGCCCATTGGTAACCGTCGTATTCCGTTAACAGCACAACAGCAAGCAAGGTTAGTGGAACTCCGCCCAGGCGTATTTGTGTCACCCGGCGCGCAATACGATATCAACGCCAATGGTAGTGGCGACTTTTCATTATCTGACACCACCGACTCTACCAGTTGGCAAACCGGACTGGCTATTCAGCATAATAGCCAATGGACTGACACTTTTTTTACCAGCGTCGGCTATCGTGCAGATTTTTATGATGTAAAAGCTCGCGACCCCATTGCTCCAGTAGGACAAATTGTCGCCAGTGATTCGATTAATGAAATGCTCAATTCTGCACAGATCAGTTTAAGCTACCGTGTCAGTCAAGATTTTACCGCTTATGCGAGTGCCAGTTATAACGAGTCAACGTCTAACAGCATGGCGGGCGGCAATACCCTGGGCGCTAATAACACTATTAGCCTACAAAACTTTGCCACTGAAAACACCTTTACAGAAATCGGCATTAAGTACGCACCGACTGACAATGCTTGGTATGCCGATGCCGCCATATTTGATCAAAAGCGCAGCCTGCGTAATCGTGATGGCAGTAATACCGGCATTCGTACCAAGGGACTGGAGTTACAAGCATTTTATGATGCATCACCCTTTTGGCTTAGCGCGGGTTACAGTTATTTAGATGCTCGCTTTGATGACTCAGCCAGCAGCCAAGATAGCGCTCAAGTCGCCGATGCCTTTGATAACTCTCGTCCAGATATTATTGAAGGAACCGGGGTTGGTGCGCCAAACTTTGCGTCTTTCGCCCCCACAAACCGCCGTGTACAAGGTATTCCTGAACAAACCACCTCTTTAAACGGCGGAGTAGATATCACTGAGAAATGGCAAGCGGGTTTCTCCGGTCTATATACCATGAGTTACCCATTAGATTATTTAGCCACCGTTTATATTCGAGACCAGTACACACTAAACATCAATACCAGTTATGACTTTTCCGAGCGGGCGAGATTACGACTCGACATCAACAACGTGACCAATCAAAAGAATTGGCGTCCGGTATTTGAAGGCGGTTACTTCGGTTCCACCTTGGTATTTCCGGAGCTCCCGGTCAACGCAACCGTCACTTTACAGTATTCATTTTAAGGTTTTAGTTTATGTCTAAGAAAATCGTGTTGTTATTAATTGTCGCCTCTTTAATGGGTTTATTCTTTCACTATGATTTACATCAATTACTGACCTTAGATGGCTTAAAAGCGTCGATGAATGAATTCAGCCAATGGCGCGAGCAGTCTCCAGTGGTGGTCATCGGTGGATTCTTCCTGCTGTACGTGATGATAACGGCATTATCACTGCCGGGAGCTGCAATATTAACGCTTGCCTCTGGCGCATTATTTGGCGTTGTCGAAGGCTTAATAATTGCATCATTTGCGTCAAGTATTGGGGCATTATCGGCCTTTTTAGTATCGCGTTATTTACTGCGCGATTCCATTAAGCAACGCTTTCCTGAACGCTTAGCCGCTATTGATGCTGGTATCCAAAAAGAGGGCGGGTTTTACTTATTTACATTACGTTTAGTGCCTATTTTCCCGTTCTTTTTAATCAATTTATTAATGGGTGTAACTGCATTTAAGTCTTGGACTTTTTATTGGGTTAGCCAGTTAGGCATGTTTGCCGGCACCTTTGTTTATGTTAACGCTGGCACTCAGTTAGCGCAGATTGATAGTCTATCGGATATTTTATCTTTCAAGCTCATAGTCTCCTTTGCACTATTAGGATTATTCCCGCTTATAGCCAAAATGATTGTTAACATAATTAAAAAACGCCGCGTTTATCGCAATTGGAATAAACCCGCTAAGTTTGATCGCAACATGATTGTTATCGGCGCGGGGGCTGGTGGTTTGGTTACCAGTTATATTGCCGCGGCAGTAAAAGCTAAAGTGACCTTGATTGAAGCCGGCGAAATGGGCGGTGATTGCTTAAACTACGGTTGTGTCCCCAGTAAGGCCATTATTAAAAGTGCCAAAGTTGCCCAGCAAATAAGACATGCTCATCATTATGGTTTGAACAGCACAGAGCCGAGCTTTTCGTTTAAACACGTAATGGCAAGAGTACAGCAAGTCATCGCTGATATTGCTCCCCACGACAGCGTAGAGCGCTACACCAATTTAGGTGTCGAAGTGCTAAAAGGTTACGCCAAATTAGTCGACCCTTGGACAGTTGAGATAACCTTCCCCGATGGAAGCAGCAATAAATTAACCGCTCGCAGTATTGTGATTGCCACTGGCGCACGCCCTTTTGTACCGCCATTGCCCGGCATAGAAACCACCGGTTATGTCACCAGTGACACCTTGTGGAGCGAGTTTTCTAAGCTAGATACAGCCCCAGAAAAACTCGTGGTGCTGGGCGGTGGGCCTATTGGTGCAGAATTAGCACAATGTTTTGCTCGTTTAGGGTCGCAAGTAACCCAAATCGAAATGGCAGAACGCATCATGATCAAAGAAGATGTTGAAGTGTCTGAGTTTGCGACACATGCATTGCAAAAAAGCGGCGTGAACATATTAACCTCACATCAAGCGCTGCGCTGCGAATTACGTGATGGTAAAAAATTGCTCATTGTTAAGCACCAACAGCAAGAAGTTGCTATTGAATACGATCAACTGCTGTGTGCCGTAGGCCGCAGTGCGCGCTTAAGCGGTTATGGTTTAGAAGAACTCGGCATTGAAACTAACCGCACTATTGTGACCAATGAATATTTAGAAACCTTGTATCCCAATATTTATGCCGCTGGCGATATTGTTGGGCCATATCAATTTACTCACGTGGCAGCGCATCAAGGTTGGTACGCTGCGGTGAATGCATTATTTGGTCATTTCAAAAAGTTTAAAGTCGATTACCGCGTGATCCCATGGACCACGTTTATCGACCCCGAGGTGGCGCGAGTCGGTATTAATGAAGAGGAAGCAATACGGCAAGGCATTGATTACGAAGTCACTCGTTTTGATTTTGCAGAGCTTGACCGCGCCATCACTGACAGTGCAACTGACGGTTTCATTAAAGTTATTACGCCTAAAGGGAAAGACAACATTTTAGGAGTCACCGTCGTCTCTGAACATGCTGGGGATTTAATTGCCGAGTTTGTGTTAGCAATGAAACATGGCTTAGGCTTGAATAAAATCCTGGGCACCATACACAGTTATCCGACGTGGGCTGAAGGTAACAAATACGCGGCTGGTGAATGGAAACGTAATCATGCCCCTGCGACTGTGCTACGTTGGTTAGAAAAATACCATGGCTGGCGTCGCGGCTGAATCAAATTGCAAAGTGAGAGTCCAGAGTAAAAATGCTGAGCGAGAACCCAGAATAATGAAGATCTTAACCCGATATGTTCAAGGTTTGCTGTTGGCTGTCAGCATTGTGCTCAGTCACATTGCGATGGCGGCAGATGCTCCATCTGCACCACATTTACATGATGATTGGCAACAATTACTCATTCGGAATGTACAGCCAATTAATCAAGGTCACAGCAGCGCAGTCGACTACCGCGCCATGCTACAAGACAGAAGCATATTAAAGGGCTACCTCAATCAATTAAGTCTAATCACCCAAACAACATTTGATGGCTGGGACACAACGCAGCAATTGGCCTTTCTAATCAATGCCTATAATGCATGGACAGTTGAGTTTATTCTAACCACCTATCCTGATATCGATTCCATTAAAGCGTTAGGCAGTTTTTTTCGCTCACCTTGGGATAAATCGTTTATTCCATTATTGGGCGAAACTCGCAGTTTAAATGACATTGAGCATAAATTAATTAGGGGTAGTGGCCGTTATAATGATCCGCGCATTCACTTTGCTGTCAATTGCGCCAGTATAGGCTGCCCCGCGCTGCGTGAAGAAGCTTACACGGGTGCTAAGCTCGAACAACAATTAGCAGCTCAAACCGAGCGCTTTGTTGCCGACACCCGCCGCAACTATTTCAAAGATGGCACTTTATATCTGTCATCCATTTTTAAATGGTACGACGAAGATTTTACTATGGGGTTTAATAACAGCCATTCTGTCGCGGCTTTCTTACTGTTATATATCGATGTACTCGAACTTACCCCAGCGCAACAATCTGCGCTGACCCAGCAAGAAATGCAGATTGAATTTTTAGATTATGATTGGGCGCTAAATGACAATCAGTAAACGACTTAGCCTGTCACTTCACCTTAAAACCGCCCACTATCATTTGGCGGCAAGGGTACTTTTCGTCTGTTTGTCAACGAGCTTATGGCCAAGCGTAAGTCATGCCTCGACCTCCCCCGATAAAATATGGTCAGAGATTGAATCTCGCGGTAGAAACCAAGATGTTTATTTTCATGCTTGGGGTGGCGACCCACAAATTAATATGTATATCCTATGGGTTGCAGAGCAGGTCAAACAACGATATTCCATTAACTTACACCAAGTAAAATTAACCAACACCAGCGAAGCCGTCAGCCGTGTATTGTCTGAGAGATCAGCGGGAAATCATCATAATGGTCAGGTCGATATGGTGTGGATTAACGGTGAGAATTTTGCATCAATGGCACAGCATCAATTACTAACCCCAAATTGGGTTAGCCAGCTACCCAATTTTAGCTTAACCAACCCTGAGCATAACCCAGCAATGACACGCGACTTTGGCGTGCCAACACAAGGAATGGAAGCGCCGTGGGGACAAGCCTCACTATCCTTTTACTACAATAGCACCGCAACCACTGTTCCACCTTTAACATTATTACAGTTACTCGACTGGAGCCAAGATCATCCAGGGCGGTTTACTTATCCTAAGCCACCTGATTTTTTAGCCATGAGCTTTTTAAAATATGCGTTAATAATGTTGAATGACGCTCAACCGACGGCAATAAAAGAACGGCTTTATCAACCCGCATCGCCTCAAAGTGAAGCGTTATTATTACCTGTTTTATGGCAGTTTTTAGATGAGTTACACCCTTCGCTCTGGCGTAAAGGTCAACACTTTGTGTCTAGCGGTATGACGCTACGCCGCTTAGTGGGCGACGGTGAATTGAACCTCGCATTCACCTTCTCAGCAGCCGAAATCCCAGCTGCAATCGCTCGCTTTGATCTTCCCAGCAGTACCCGCAGTTATAAGATGCAAGATGGCAGTTTAAGCAACATTCACTTTGTAGCCATCCCCTATAACGCAGCTCATATCGACAGTGCAAAATTAGTGATTAATTTCCTGCTTAGCCCTGAAGCACAAGCAAAGAAACAACACATAGAGGTGTGGGGTGATAGCACGGTATTAGACCGTTCACTGCTGACCTTAACGCAACAAACTTTATTCAGCACACAAACTGCCAAGCAAGACAATAAGCAGACGATACCGGACGCTGCTGCGACCAGCATGGCGCATTACGTGGCGAGTCCTGCCTTAAGCGAACCTCATCCCAGCTGGACCCAGATTATTGCTCAGCAATGGCTGAGTCGTTATGGGGTGAAACCATGATTGCTGCCAATACCCTGTTTACCCGCGTCGTCAGTTTTAGCCCATCTGTCATGGTGACATTAATCGTGCTGCCCGTATTAGCAGGATTGTTGGGGGTGATTTTACCCGCTTTTGGCTGGATCCCTGCATTAGGATTAACTGAGTTCGGGTTGCACGGGTTTGAACAATTAATGGCGACGCCAGACATGAGTCGCATGGTCATGCTCAGTTTTACCACCAGTTTAATCAGCACGTTACTAGCATTTATAATGACGACATTGATCCTAGCCAGTTACTTTTCAAGCCCATGGTTAAAACGAATTCAACGCTTATTAGGGCCTCTCTTAGTTATTCCACATGCTGCGGCGGCCATTGCTATCGGCTTCTTAATCGCACCATCTGGCATGGTGTCGCGTTTAGTATCGCCCTGGCTTAGTGGATGGACGAGCCCACCGGACTGGTTATACCCGCACGATGCCATGGGCATCAGTATTATTATCGGCTTAACCATTAAAGAACTGCCTTTTTTGTTGTTAATTGCCCTTGGCGTATTAGCCCAGCCAGACATAGGCAATACGTTACGCTCTCAGCATCGAGTCGCACTTAGTCTCGGCTACAGCCCAATGACCGCATTTTTTAAAATCGTGTTACCAAGCCTTTATCCTTATCTGCGCTTACCGGTTTTAGCCGTATTGGCTTATGCCAGTGCCAGCGTTGAAATCCCATTAATTTTAGGCCCGAATACCCCACCCACTTTAGCCGTCGCCATTATGCAATGGTTTAATGATGTCGATTTAAGTCTGCGCATTAAAGCCTCTGCAGGGGCGCTATTACAAATATCGGTTACCTTGGCGTTGTTAACGATTTGGTGGTTGTTAGAACGTCTCGTAAAACGATTAAGCATCAATAGTTTAATTAATGGTCGCCGCGACTACCGCGACTTGTTATGGCAACGAATTACTCATCTACTGACGGTGCTTTTACTCAGTGTTATCGGCTTATCATTATTTGGCATGTTATTGTGGTCGGTGGCCGGTTTTTGGCCTTATCCTATGGCAATACCACAGCAATGGGTTGGCATGCATTGGCAATCAGCGTTAGTACAAATGCACGCACCATTGATCAATACTGTGCTCATTGGCATCTGTAGCACTGCTCTTGCGATCATCATCACCGTATTTGTGCTTGAGGCAGAACAACAACGAGGTAAAAACCTGTCAGCGATTAGCAGCGTGATTATTTACTTGCCCTTGCTGATCCCCAGTATTACCTTTTTATTCGGCTTAGTTTGGCTACAAGAACAAGTAAATAGCCACCATGCTTTTATCAATGTGGTGTTAGCGCACCTATTGTTTGTATTACCCTATGTTTTTTTGTCACTTGCCAACAGTTATCGACGTGTTGATCCTCGCTATGCAGCTGTTGCAGCAAGCCTTGGTGCGGCACCGGTTAAAATATTTTGGCAGATAAAATTACCTATGCTATTGGCACCTATTTTAATCGCCATCGCGCTGGGCTTAGCCATTAGTTTTAGCCAATACTTACCCACTTTGCTGGCTGGTGGTGGCAGAATAGAGACCATTACCACCGAGGCTGTTGCGTTAGCCAATGGTGCTAGTCGCCGAGTCAGTGCCGTTTATGCCTTAATGCAGATGTTCTTGCCTGCCATCGCGTTTTTAGTGGCTTGGCTTATCCCCAATATTCTCTTTCGACGTCGCGTATAGGGACCAATATGCCATTACAGTCAACACACTCTTCAGCCGACAATGCGCCTTTATCCCGGTCAGTACCAGGATCGTTACGCATTGAACAGCTAGTATTAACACGTCAAAATACCCCTTTACTGTCCCTTAATGAAACCATTAACGGCGGTGATATTTTGACGATTATGGGGCCATCAGGCAGCGGTAAGTCGACGTTATTAAACTGGTTAACGGGCATGCTGCCACAAGGATTCAGTGCTCAAGGTCAGTTACATTTAAATGGGCACAACATCACAGGCACTGCCAGCCATTTACGCCATATCGGTATACTCTATCAAGACCCATTGCTGTTTCCGCATTTATCAGTCGCGGGCAATATCGCCTTTGCCATGCCTAAAGGCGATGCTCCACTACGACGCCAACAGATCAGCCAAGCATTAGAACAGGTGGGACTGGCGGGTATGGAGCAGCGTAAGACGCAAAGTTTATCAGGAGGGCAACAAGCACGAGTGGCATTATTGCGGGTGTTATTGAGTCAACCTGAAGCCATTTTGCTCGATGAGCCTTTTAGTAAACTTGATAGTCAACTACGCCAAGAAACTCGGCAGCTGGTGTTTGACCTCATTAAGCGTCATCAATTACCTGTGGTCATGGTCACCCATGATCAAACCGATGCTAATGCTGCAAAAGGGAAAGTAATCACGTTAACTTAAGCGCTTTAAACGATAGCAAAAGCTCCTCAATATAAGTGGCTGAATTGAGTTAGATCCTTACTTTGATAGCCACTTACTCATCTAACTCGGCAACAGGCGTCGCCACAATAGGATTACACCATGCTAGATCGATTTGTCACGCCCATCATTAATACGTTATTACGGCCGTTAGTCAAACCGCTGGATAAGCGCAATATTAGCCCAGATCAGATCACCTTAGTGGGATTTGGTATCGGTATGACTGCATTACCATTGTTGGCATTACAGCAATGGTATGCGGCGCTTGTGGTGATCTTAATTAACCGAATTTTTGATGGAGTCGATGGCGCTCTTGCTCGTTATCAAAACAAAAATACCTCTGCGGGAGGTTTTTTAGACATTTGTGTCGACTTTTTATTTTATGCAGCGGTACCGTTAGGATTTGCCATCGCTAGCCCGATTGAAAACGCCTTACCCGCAGCGGTATTATTAAGTGTATTTATGGGGACAAGCTCAAGCTTTTTGGCATTTGCGATTCCAGCAGAGAAGCTCCATTTACCGCGGCCCCAGTTTGCCAATAAGAGTTTTTACTTTTTGAATGGCTTAACTGAAGGCACCGAAACCATCGCCTTTTTTCTGGCATTCTGTCTATGGCCAGAGTACTTTCCAGAGCTGGCTTACAGTTTTGCTTTGCTAGGCTCAATTACTATCTTCACTCGTATTCACGGTGGCTACCATACGTTAAAAAACCACACGCCCCTTAACCAAACCTCACAAGGTAAATGTGATAATGGATGATGCATCATCAATACGACTAGGAATATTTTTAACAGTGCTGGCGTTAATGTTACTACTAGAGCGTTGCTTTCCGGCAAGGAAGTTCCCCAACACAGCAACAACGCCGAAACAAGGCACTCGCTTATTCGGCAATGTGGCAATACTCGTCATTTCAGCTGTTGCGGCAAGGTTAGTATTACCGATTGGATTAGCGGGTCTTGCACTCTTTGGTCACCAACAGCAATGGGGATTCTTGCCCTATATCGGACTGCCGAATTGGGCCAATATAGGATTAAGCCTACTGTTATTAGATCTGCTTATCTATTGGCAACACCGATTGTTTCATCGTATCCCCTTGTTGTGGCGATTGCATAAGGTCCACCACGCCGATGTGCATGTCGATAGCACTACCGCGCTGCGATTTCACCCGATTGAAATCACTGTCAGTATCGGTGTTAAAGCGTTGGCCGTCATTATTCTAGGGGTGCCAGCCAGTGCAGTTATTTTATTTGAAATTCTATTAAACGGTTTAGCCATCTTTAATCACGCCAACATTCGATTATCGCCAACACTCGAACGGATCACCCGCACCATATTAGTGACCCAAATATTACATCGCATTCATCACAGTCAAATCATATCCGAGAGCAACAGTAACTTTGGTTCTAGTATCGTTTGGTGGGATAGGTTATTTGGAACCTATTCAGCCCAAGCCAGTAAAGCAGACAATGATATCGACATTGGCCTCGGCGAATATCAGGATGCCAAACATAACGCCAAGTTGTGGGGATTATTAAGGATGCCATTTCTATCCCAAAAGCCATTCAAAAAGGAATAACCATTTTTTCAATAATATGTCTTACATTCAAAATTCCTGAGAGAGGTCTAAATTAATCACATTAATGGCGTTGCTATCGTTATTTGGGGATATAACTCGGCTAAGCGTAGGTTCTAGCGAGTGATTTAAGCATCATAAAGCCTTGGCCATCCATGGCACTCTTGGCTGGACCATGGCTTGTGGTTCAGGAAAACTGCTTGCCGATCAAATCAGCGGAATGACTCGCAGTATTGAGAGCTTTCGCTTAGCCTTGTACTAACACCATTATTTTTTACGATAAAAGAGTCGAACAAAAACGAAGTTCAAAAGATAAACTGCCCTTAGCGCTCACGCTTCATTCGACCCATCAGATGTTAACTCTACGCTCTTACTGTCACGAGTGTACAACGCAAGGAGTCGGGCATGTAAATGAGCTTAAGGTCGTTGGGCAGGTCAATATCATTCTGAAAAGAGTCCATGCTACAAATAAGTTAACCTGAGGTTGCAAATCCATCTAACTCAAGCAATACAAGTGCGTGATGATTACGACTAACAACATGGATCCTATAATCAATCTTTATTACATTTATCAAACGCTTGATATGTATCAACCCTCATATTATTAATCCGTGTATCTTGACTTACTCTTCCTGAGTGAGTTAATCAAAAATAGGATTTTTGCCGTGATGCGTTTATCTGTTCTAGTGTTTGCCACCCTCTTTTTAGCACTGCCTGCGCAGGCCCATGAACTCCATTCATCTGGTGGGTTTTTCGCCGGATTTAATCATCCCGTTCTAGGATTTGATCACATGTTAGCCATGTTGTCGGTGGGCCTTTTAAGTACCCAACTTGGTGGCCGTGCAATCTGGACCGTCCCCACTGTATTCGTCATATTTATGCTTATTGGCGGTATTATTGGCTTGCTGTCAATTCCTATTCCGTTTGTAGAGATCGGAATTGCTATCTCGGTTCTATTGTTAGGATTGGCTTTAGCAATAGACAAAAAACTACCTCAGCTGTTGGTTATGGCATTTGTTGCCCTATTTGCCATATTTCATGGTCATGCTCATGGTGTTGAGATGCCACAATTGGCTAACCCGGCACTCTATGCCCTAGGGTTTATCTGCGGTACTGCAGCAATACATATTGTCGGGGTATTATTAGGAATGGGTATGCAGCATAGGGATCCGCAACATCACTTTATTCGGACATCGGGAGGCGCTATTGCACTTATCGGCGGTTATCTTCTTATTGGTGTTTAACATTTACTTTATGACATATATGAACAATTAGAACCTGTCTTAAACGTTTAATTTTTAGACGTATTGTCGATATTATCTTTTAAAGTAATGCAACGCAGCAGTAGCCCTCTGAGAAGCTCATACTGTGCAGATTTAAAACCTGCTTTATAATGTACAGGTGAGTTTCGATATACAATTTCATGGTCTATTTTTGTTCCATACAAATATAGTATTCCCTCCATGGAGGTCAAATTCGGGAGGTAGATCCTACCGAGGCTACTAGAGCCGAGAATGACAAACACGCATGCATATTCTCTGACTCTATAAAAGATCGTCAACTAAGCCCAAATAGTAAAAATTAATTAGACGCTAACGTCTAATGCCCGCTACACAGCCGCTATCTTACTCAAATTCTAGCAAGTGATTTAAAGCGTATTAATATGAATGACGCAGCTAGGGTTGTAAAACTGATTGGCTTATTTGTCGAACCATAAAAAAACACCTGCACTAAGGCAGGTGTTCTTATAAATCACTATCACGCTTTCAGCTTTGGAGCTCGATTAGCTTTGCTTTTTAACAAATTTAGATTTAAGCATCATAAAGCCTTGGCCATCTACTTTGCAGTCGATATCGTGGTCGCCATTCACAAAGCGTTTGATAACCGCTTTAGTGCCAACCTTAAGCACTAACGATGAACCTTTTACTTTAAGGTCTTTGATTAGTGTCACTTTATCTTCTTCTGCTAATAAGTTTCCTACTGCGTCTTTTAAGATAATAACGTCTGGATCAACAATAGTTTCGTTAGGATTCCATTCATGAGCACATTCTGGACAAACGAGTTGTGCACCATCTTCGTATACATAGACTGATTCACATTTTGGGCATGGTGGGAGAGCGCTCATGGTATTTTCTCTTTAATAAATAATTTGTTGAATCGTACTTGATAGGTCATCACTGACACAACCATCAATACAACTCGCTTTTCAAAGACACATTATAATCAATATTTCGAATATCATCTAGATTGAAAATAGGGTCTTGTGAACAAGCCGCTATTTATGTTTAGTTATAGATGTTCATTATTGATATCGAACTTTGTGTTTTTTACCCTGTTTGCAGATATTGTTCAGCCTTATCTTGAATCATTTCTATCGGGACCACTTTAGCGGCATCACTCATTAAGCGTCTGTTTATACTCTTTAAGCGAAATTCCAAATTGATGTTTAAATCGCTGACTAAAACGAGTTTCAGATTGATAACCACAACATATCGCTAACTCTAGCTGAGAGAGTTGAGCGCCATTACGGCTGTATGACGATTGCATCACCCCTATGGCATGTAACATTCTCACTTCTGCCAAAATGACTCTAAAAGAGGTGTGTTCTTTACTTAGATGCCGCATGAATGTTGCTTGGCTCATCGCAAAATGCCCACAGACATTATCAATAGAATGATTTCTAGCGGGATCTGCTGCAACGTAACGACTCACTTTATCTCGTAATGTGAGTTGATGATGACCGAACAGACTTGGTAAGCCGCCAGCTTCGCTAAGCTGTTGATAAAAAGCATCGAGATAGAGCTGCTGCACTGATTGACTCAAATGATGTTCAGACATACTAAGCAGCTGCGAAAAAGCAAAGTTCAAGCCATCAGTGACTTCAATACAGGGTGAAGCCAGCATAGAATCTTTCTCTTTTCCGGCAGTTATAGATTGTTGCAAAATATGTTCTGATGGCGATGAAAGAAACGAGATCTGAACCGAATTAAATTGTTTTTGAAAAGGCTCATTCACAAAGGTCAGTTTTTCATTAGAAGAAGCGAGAAGCCAATTACTCCGATTAAATGTGAGAGTGTCACCTTGCCAAAGCAGAGTTTTTATTCCCGAAGTAACCGCTATAATGCTTGGAGCCACCACAGGTACATTACGCAATGGTTGCGACTTTATGCCAAAGAAGCGATCAACTTTAACTAATCCGCGCACTTAGTTTCCTCTTTAAAGGAGATGACATCCAAATGATCTCTTGATGCGGGATTCAGCATGAAGAGAAGTGACTAAATAATAGGGTAATAAACTCAGCAATTACCCTATTATAATGAACAGGTATTAACGAACGTAAGTTGCAGTGAGTACAGCTTTGTCTAACGCCATCTTGTTGAGGGTAAAGCCCACAATAGCAGGAGAGATATCAGCGGGTAATTCGAGTTTAGCCTCAGGCAGTGCCCATACTGTAAACTGATACCGATGCATTCCATCCCCTTTCGGTGGACAAGCTCCCCCAAACCCAGGTTTACCGTAATCAATTCTGGTCTCTAAACCGGTTTTTAAATTACCTGATGCCCCTTGTGGCAGTGATAACGTACTTGCAGGCAGATTAAGTACCGTCCAATGCCACCAACCACTTCCTGTAGGCGCGTCAGGATCAAACACCGTAATCGCAAAACTCTTAGTCTCCTTGGGGGCACCACTCCAAGATAATTGTGGCGAGACGTTGCCTCCGTTACAG
>NZ_PJBM01000142.1:0-15157 GCF_002836075.1 Shewanella sp. GutDb-MelDb
TACCAATTAAACAATGAAATGGATTATAATTTGCTTTCAAGAACGCATCTAATACGCCAGAAGTGAATACACCTCTCTGGCCTCCACCTTCACAAACTAATGCAAATTTGTCGACATTTTCATGTCGTAAAGGGTAAGCGTCAGTATCGATCTGAGAAATAGAAAAATGATTAACCATAAATTTATATACCGATGATTTAATTCAACATTTGTAACAGCGGTGAAATATTCATTAAGAACATCCAGCCTAATGATGGAGTATCAAAAAACAGATAAACTTAAAAATAGTCCATATACATAATTATAGCACTATCGTATGTCAGATACAGATCGCTAGATCTCAGCAGTAAGTGACACACGCTTGTTGGTTATAAATGCATAGGGACTTAGATGCCCTAAGGCTTTTAGAATCCTCATGTTAATTAATAAATTGATTTTAAATTGTTGCTCTACTGATTGTAACCTCTTGGTATTCCTTATTAAACGATGTTGCAACATCACTAACCCCTTAAAATAGAGTTTCAGCAGCATGGTTGACCATCATTTTTTATGGCCAATGACAGATAAATAGACATTAATTGTTATCATTGCTTAGCCGTGTAATTACTTTGTTTTTGATTGAAATTTAAGTTTTACGAAATGCTTAATAAAGTATAGCGGATTAGCTTATATAGATAATTAGACTGAGGTAGGTAATCTTCCATTTTTATAGACACTTAAGATTTTCTATAAACAGTCTTTAAATCTGAGCAGGATATAGTTCATTGTTGCCATATACATCAGCGCCGCGGTGTTTTTTAGATAGTTTGATTTCTTTGCTTAGATTAATAGCTTCATCTTCAACGGATTATTTTGTACCTAGCGTGACTATCGTCGACAGTATCAGTACTGATCGATTACCTTCATTTTTGCACCAGCTTAGCGCCTTATACTCGGGTACCTATCTTACGGGGCAGCTTGAGTTATTGACCTTAATAAGGCGATTATCCAAGTGTTAGCTAAAGAAAAGACTGAAAGGATTTATCTCATGTTGGGTGATCAGCAGAGTATTGATATCTCTGCTTGAGCAACGTATGTTGGCTATTCGTGGGTGACGGATGTTATTTTTAATAATTAACCAAATAAGGAAATAACTAGAATGAGTAGAAGGAATTTTTTGGCCATTATCGTCTTCAATATCGCAACGATTTCACCAGCTATAGCAACTGAACTCGTTGTAACGACCAGTAATTATCCTGTGGTTGAAACTCATCGGCAGATGGCAATTACTCAAACAAATGCGGGTGGCATAAATAAATTTTATCACAAGCGCCAAGTCCCTCCAGTGGATAATCAACCGGTTATTCGCATGAACCGCGATACACTCTATTCAATGGCACTGATAGATACCGTAAAGGGGGCCACTGTGACATTACCTGAGACGGTTGGTCGCTATATCTCACTTATGTATTTAGATGAAAATCATCGTGTCTATGACATGGTTTATACGGCAGGAGAGCATGAGATACCATCTTATACGGATTACATGTATGTATTGGTTCGCATTGGAGTCAAAAGCGGTGATGAGCAAGATCTTGCGGCTATTCATTCAATACAAGATCAAATTAAGCTCTCTGCGACGAGTGCTAGAACATTCGAGCCGATAAAGTACGATCAAGTGTCTTACGACAAGATTCATCATGCAATATTAGAAAGCTTCACTCAGTCAGGGTTGCGTGATACAGAAAAAATGTTCGGAACGTCCGCTTATGTTGAACCGGATAAATATCTGATGGGGACCGCGATAGGTTGGGGAGGGGC
Source organism: Shewanella sp. GutDb-MelDb (assembly GCF_002836075.1). NCBI lineage: Bacteria > Pseudomonadati > Pseudomonadota > Gammaproteobacteria > Alteromonadales > Shewanellaceae > Shewanella > Shewanella sp. GutDb-MelDb. Next base: position 1,801 of record NZ_PJBM01000142.1, read on the forward strand.
TACCTGGAAAGATAATATTTATCAGTTTTCTAAGTTTTACGAAGGGGCTGAGTGCCAAGCAACAACTTTTGACGATCCTGATAATGTTGGTGGCTTCTGGTCGATTACTGTTTACGACAAAGCTGGCTTTATGTTTAACGACGTTGCAAACATCAATTCAGAAATCGCTGAACGCAACAAGGATGGTAGCTTTACGGTCCACTTTGGCTGTAATGACAAAATAAACAATATTCCAATTGAGAATGCGTCTGGAGTGTGGAATGCGGCTATGCGACATTACACGCCCTCTAAAAAAGTCATCAGTGGTAGCATAAAACCCATGGATTCAATTTATCCCGTTCAATAGTTGTGAGCAACGTATGCAGTCGCACAAGAAGGTTATGTGCGACTGGTGCGAGCGTTAATGCCGAAGTTGTTAATATTGGCCTACATTCAATGACTAAATGCTCTGTTTTGATAAGGTAATAGCAATAGCTAACGACTTTCTAGCGACGAGCTATCAATACTTAACCCTTCTTTTGGCCCGCCCTTTAGCTCACTTTGCGGAGTAAAGTGTTGGTGATAGGCAATCATAAAGTCTTCTCTTATCAGCTGCTCTAAGTGCATGGCGCGCTCAGTGGGGCAAAAAATCATGATATGCACATTTTGCTCGCCAGTTGGGCCACTATTGATATGAATATGCGGTTCGCTGCCGGGTAAGTCGACACCAGCATGCTTTTCTATTACACCGTTATAGCGCTTGGCCACTTCAATAAAGTCTTCACAGTGTTGTTCTATTTGAAGGGTTAACGCAGGAAACAGCGGGTAGAGATTAACGAACTCAACCACGGTAATCGTAATACTATGGTAAACATAGCGCTTCATAAAGTTGAGGTTTTTGACCGCATAGGTAAAAAACATACTGTTAGGCAGCGTGGCGGTTTTACCGGTGAAATGATATTGACCATGGTGCAGATCGATCTCTTGGATCACCGTGGCCATTAAATTGTGTTCAATCACTTCACCGTATATTTTTCCGACTTCAATCCAATCCCCAATCACAAATGAACGTGAACTCGCACGCTGTATGGAGCCAGTAAAGCAAAGAATAATCTCCTTTGATGCCACCACCAACGCAATTGCAATCGCCGTTACCGACAGGGCAAACTTGCTGACTTCGGTTTGCCACAGCATGAATAGAATAATGACAATGAGAAAAAAGGTGCTGTTTTTAGTGCGTGACATCCATTTACGCTGCACATCAGAAAGAAAAGCAACATCGCCACGAATACGTGCAATGATAAAACGCTTTATGACTGAGATAGTCATTATTATTAACACGGTTAATAATAATTTGTGTTCGAAAAGGAAATCGACTGCTAATGCTATGTTATCCACTTATTTTGTTACCTTTATTTTTGTTTATTATGCTGCTGGATGACGGTTTTCTGTGCCAATACTCTATGGGGAATATAGCCAGAAAACAAGATGATTAACACAGCACTTATAACGGGGAATAATTGAAGCAGGAGCGAGTCGAGATACAAAGTCATAGGAGCTAGCAGTTATAGGATTAAATTGAAAAACCAGAATCGGGAGAACGACTCTGGCTTAACGGCGGTATTGGGCTTTTATAATAGCGAGTTTATCTAATGGTGTTCTTCAAACTAATAGCGTCCAGTTACCCCTCAAACGTTATTAGATTAATGCGACTGTTTATAAACCGTTGTGATATTGCAGTACAGTCGATTGTGGCACCATGTTGTCGAGCGTAGCAACCGCTGCCGATTGGCCATCGAGGAGCTGCTCGAACTCTTTGATTAACAATGCTTTATTAGGTGAGGGCTTATCACCGGCGCCAATGTTGGTTAGATCAATCATAAAGCCATCAAACAGATTGGCGAGATCGTCAATGATCTCAGTATTTAAGAATTGATCTTGATTATAAATACTTGGGTAGCCTGCTTTTTGCTTATCAATGGCAAACTCGTCACCTTTAAGATTGGTGATGCTAGTTGATTTGTCGCAAGACAGCATACAGCCGTTATCGATACGCGGTTTTTCACAACCGACACTTTGCTGGAAGAAGCACTGTCTGCTGGCCATCAGCAAGATGGGGTGATAGATGCTGTAAAACATCTTGAAGTTCTTAGGCCTAGCAATATGCTTGATCTGCTGCTGGTTTATCTCATTTGAGATAAAGGCGCCGTGGCAGTCAAACTGCTCCTGCATCGCCAATAGTGCATAAGAGTTGGTGGTGTTTAAAAATGGCCCTGCAATCCACTTGATGCCGAGTTCAAAGGCACGATGTGCAATACCGGTATTGTTGGTCACAATCAGCTCAGGTTTCACCTGCTCTAAAATGTTTAATGCCACATCATAGTCTTTACCGATTAATACCGATGGGAACCAGGGGATCAATCGCGGGTTTTGCTGCAAAAAACTCACATACTGAGTGCAGCCACGCTTATAGGCGTCAGGCAGCTTGAAATAGATATCGGCATCAGTGTTATCTGCTAATGCCACATCGGCCTCATCACAGATCAAAATAGATAATTCAGCCCGTAGACTCTCGCTGCCATCACGCTTGAGCGGTTTTGGGTGCTTAGTGAGCTTAGGCAGCTCAACTGCAGGCAATACCGGCGTACCATGGTTGAGTGTTAACAGCAGCTGTTTTTTAAGGGTAGTGAGCTCTTTAAAGGGAATACTTAACCCTGTGGCTAAGTCATCAATTACTATCGGCTTGAGTGCGAATTCTGCATTGTTGAGACTCTTAAAGCGTTTTTCAATGGCGCCAAGGTCAATAGAGGCATCGTCGCTTTTAGTCAGTAAACTGCGTGAATGCAGCACAAATGAACGTGGCTCAAGCTCGGTTTTACCGACAACGAAATCGAGACTAGTCACCTTAATCGATAGTGGGGTATCTAGCTGACCCGAAAACGCCAGAGTGAGTGGCAACTTATCAATCGTTAGGTGCTTAATCTTATCATCTACACTGGCTTGAATTTGACTCTTTTCGACTTGCAGCGCTTGCTCTGCATCGTGAATTTGTACCACTGAAATAGACTGGCTACCGTTTTGAGTCAGCTTGTCTTTGAGATGGTTTTTCGAGTTATCACGTGGATTGTCGATAAACATCGATTGGTTCAAGTCACCCTTTAAGAATGAGTTAGTGAGATCGCGGTTAAACACTTTATATAAGCGCTCGCCATCTTCCAGCAACTCACCGGTTTTGAGGTAGCCATCAATCTGTTTTCGGAAGCTATCAATGACAGTATGAACGTAGCTGGCGCCTTTAATACGGCCTTCAACCTTAAACGAATGTACGCCGGCTTCAATCAGCGCTGGTAGGTCAAAGAAAGCTGAATTGTCTTTAATGTTGAGCGGGAAGTTATGACCCGTCTCAGTGGTTTCATACTCTTCACGGCAAGCTTGGCTACAACGGCCACGATTGCCGGAGTTACCGACGCTGGCGGAAGTGGAATAACATAAGCCTGAGAAAGCGATGCACAGTGAGCCATGAACAAACACTTCAGTGGTAATGTCATGTTCTCGGCCAGTGGCTGTCAGCTCGGTGATTTCCCGCAGGTTAAGCTCTCTAGAGAGGTTAACCCTTGATGCACCCAATTTCTTTAGAAAAGGCAGCTGGCCGCGGTTATGCGTTGTGAGCTGAGTGGATGCATGCACATCCAGTGTCGGAAAGTGCTGTTTAATTAGCTGGAACATGCCAATATCTTGCACTATCACACCGTCTAATGTGGTGTTGGCAAGCTTGCTGAGTAGTTTGGCTAGTGTTTTGAATTCGTTTTCTAAAATCACGATATTCAATGTGAGAAAAATCTCACATTGATACTGGTGTGCTAAACGAATGATCCCAACAAGTTCCTCAAAGGAAATATTAGCGGCACGGTTACGCGCATTAAAGGTGTCTAAGCCACAATAAACAGCATCGGCTCCGGCAATAATTGCCGCTTTAATCGCATTGATATCTCCGCCTGGTGCTAATAATTCAATCTTTGGATCCATGGTTACAACTTGTTGTCAGAAATTTAATGGGGGGATGTTACCCGTATATTTTGTGAATGAATATCGTTAAAGTAAATTATTCGCATTTGATAATTGAGCTGATTGAGCAACAATGAACAAAATCATGGCATTACCCGTACTGTATTCCTTGAGAAATTGCCCCTACGCGATGCGCGCTAGATTGGCCATTTATGCATCCGGCCAGCAAGTACAACTGCGCGACTTAGTGCTAAGCAACAAACCCGCAGAGATGCTAGAGGTATCCCCAAAAGGTACGGTACCGGTTTTGGTGACCTCGAATGGTCAAGTGATTGAAGAGAGCTTAGAGGTGATGTTATGGGCATTTGAGCAAAGTGACCCCGATGATTTTTTAGACAAAGCAAACCAGAACGTACTTGATGAGATGCTTGGGATTATCGCGATATTTGATAATGAATTTAAAGGCCATTTAGAGCATTACCGCGCCGCTAAACGCTATCATGAACCGACATTGCCAGAGCATAGGGAAGCGTGTGAAAGCTACCTTGTTCAGCTTGAGCAAAGGCTTTGTCAGCAAGAGTATCTAATGTCAGATAAGCCTACTATTGTAGACTTAGCTCTAGTGCCCTTTATTCGACAGTTTGCCCGTGTTGAACGCCAATGGTATTTACAATCATCTTATCCAAAGCTCAGGCAGTGGCTCAATACTTATTTACAGAGTCGAATGTTCAGTAAAGTCATGACCAAATATCCAATGTGGTTAGACTCAAAAGAGGTCGTTGTTTTTGGTGAACATTAGTCTTACGCTAGAAAGTAAGCGATAAAATTATACTCAGTAGAAGGAGGCACCATGTTTGGTCCAAATCCAAATGATAAAGAGCCTATGGAGGGGTTTCCTCAGGTAGGGTTTCTAAAAAATTTCATCGAAAGTGACAATATCATTGTTGGTGACTATACCTATTTTGATGATCCGGACGGGCCAGAGCACTTCGAAAAAAACGTCTTATATCATTTTCCTTTTATCGGCGACAAACTCATCATAGGTAAATTTTGTGCGATAGCTAAAGATGTAAAGTTTATCATGAACGGAGCCAACCATAAGGTGGATGGCTTCTCCACCTACCCATTTCAGATTTTTGGTAACGGCTGGGAAAAGGTGACGCCTAATGCAGGGGATCTCCCCTATAAAGGCAATACCGAGATTGGCCATGATGTCTGGATAGGCTACGATGCCACTATTATGCCGGGAGTTAATATTGGACATGGCGCAATTGTAGCCAGTAAGTCAGTAGTGACGAAAGACGTGCCGCCTTATTGTGTGGTGGGAGGGAACCCTGCGATGGTGATAAAACAACGATTCGAGCAGGGCACTATTGAACAGCTATTAGCGATTGCTTGGTGGGATTGGCCAATAGAGAGAATATCGGTGCATTTATCTGCAATAGTCGGCGCAGATCTAAGCGCTCTGGCGAATACAGCTGAAGAAAAATAAAAGAAATAGGTCGTTTTGTGTCTGAAGAGAATCGGAGCTAAGGTTAAGCTGATTTTTAGAGCGGTTCAAGCTGAGGGCTGCGAAAGCTGTCTAGAGTCTTTTGTGCGGTAATGATAGGGCTGACGATGAAGTGGTAGTCGCTAGAACTCAACAACAGCAATCGAATAAGAACCACAAAAGAATAGTCAAAGGAGCAAACTGATATGTACGCAGGACAGTGCTTATGTGGCGAAGTTAAAGTACAAATAGTGGGTAGTATTACCGACATCATTCATTGTCATTGTCATTGCTCGTTATGTCGTAAAAACAGTGGCACAGCGTTTGCGACCAATGGTTTTGTACAGAGCAATGCATTTACTATTTTAACTGGTGAGAGTCTGCTCACTACTTTCTCTTTTAAGCCTGGTCGTCATCGCCATTTTTGCAGTCGATGTGGTTCACCAATCTACAGTTCAAATGAACAAGACCCTAGCCGTATTAGAGTCCGTCTTGGCTTACTTGATTCTGATATTATAGAACGGCCGTTATCCCACAATTTTGTGACGTCAAAAGCAAATTGGGAAGATTTAGATGCTAACCTACCAAGGTACCAGGCGTTTGAGCCCAGCCGCAGCTAATGCAGATTAACGCGAAAAAAGGAATGATTTAAATGGAAGTAAGATTAGCCACTCAGAATGATATGCCAGCCTTTTTTGAATACCTTAATCGGCAACTACAAGAAAATGGTGTTGATGATTCTCCGGTGTTTCAGCCCTTATCTCGAGCCCAATCCGAGTCGCAGATGACGGATGCAATGAAGCGCCGTTTTTCAGAGGGTATTGAGCGTGAAATAGGCCAGAGTGGCTGGCGTAGAATGCTACTTGCTTTCTCTGAGGTACAGGGCAATGTTGTCGAGGGTGAGACCGTTGATGGAGAAGAGAGCAAGATTATTGGGCATATTGATATTCGACCGCACTCAGAGTCTCATACCGAACATCGGGCGCTATTAGGCATGGGCGTTGATTTATCAGTAAGAGGCAAGGGGCTTGGGCGCAAGCTTATTGAGTCGATTGAGAGTTGGACCTTACAAAACACTGGCCTTGAGTATATCGATTTATGGGTGTTGTCGAATAACCTTGCCGCGATTAAACTCTACCAACGCAGTGACTTTATTAAGTGCGGTGAAATAACCGATATGTTCAGAATTGATGGAAGAGCACTGGCTTACAGTATGATGTGTAAGCCGTTAGCGGATAATCAGCATAAGTGAGCATCAGTCACCTGCCATTTGTGATGTAACAAAGACTGCTCTAATAGAGGTTATTGATCTAGCAAACAGGCGATAAACGTATAACGTAATTAAGCGATAAGCATAAAAAAGCCTAGAGAAGACTCTAGGCTTTTTTGCTTAATGGCATATTGCCAGTCTTAAGCTAAGGTGCCGCGTTAGAAAGTGTAGCTTATACCAAATTTAACTGTTCTTGGTTTACCTACGTTCACTTCACCGTTTTCACCGCCACCTAAGTAGTCAGTATCAAATAGGTTTTCGATATTCACTCTAAGCTGTAGATCTTGGCCTGCCACTGGAATAGCATAACTAATGCCGGTATCAATGCGAGTATATGCATCCTTCTCGAAGGTATTAGCGGCATCGCCAAAGCGTTCGCCCTCGTAGAATGCGCCTAAGTTAACGGCCATTCTGTCATTAAGTGAATATTTAGCCCAAATAGAGGCGGTCCACTCAGGGACATCTTCAGGGCGGTTACCATTATATTCATCACGTGATTCAAATTCAGCATCGAGATACATGACCGAGGTGATCAAAGAAAGGTCATCGTTTATTTGGCCCATAGCACCAAACTCGAAACCTTTATGACGTTGCATACCACCTTGAGTGGTAATTGGATCATCTGAAGTTCCTTCATTGATGAGAATATTTTCACGTTCAATGTTGAACACTGCAGCGTTTAAGCGGATCTTACCTGACAGCAACTCCCATTTAGTCCCCAGCTCTAGCATTTTTCCTTTAATAGGATCGAGCTCTAAGCCATAACTGCCATCTTCATCGTCAAGTACGCTGCCCTGTGGCTCAAAACTCTCGCTGTAGTTGGCATAAATAGACGCATTATCGACTGGATGATAAATGACACCGAACTTTGGTAATGCTGAACTATTGTCAGCATCTGTTTTATCTTGTTGGTCGTAGCGCACACCTAATAACACTTGCCACTCATCATTAAGTGAAATTAAATCTTGAGCAAACACGCCGTAGTATTGGTATTCTTCGCTAGAGGCTTTGGCATCAGCATAATCTAGATCTTGCTGAGGAACGGTTAACCCAGTGCCGATGTTAGCATCAAAACTATCGCCTTTAACTTTTAGCGAGCTGTATTGGTGATCAACATAGTTGCCGCCGAAAAGTAGATCATGCTGCATTCCCGCTAGCTCAATTGAACCGACAACATCGAAGTAAAACGCTTGTTGTTGCCAATCTTCAAGCTTGTTGTAAGGCTTGTTTTTATAGCTGCCAGTGTCAGGCTCATAACTGCCGGTCTGTGGTTTACTTTCCCAACGCTCACGTTCGTTGTGTTGTTTGTTATAACCTGCCGCGAGCTCCCAATCATCGGAGAGCTGATAGCTAATATCGGCCCCATAGTTTTCGCTTTGAGCATCAATCTTGGTCCAAGGCATGTCCCAAATCATCTCGTCGCCACCGACAACATCACCATTATCGTCAATTAAGGCACCGCTGTCTTGGCCTGCCAGTTCATCTGATTTGTCATAGTGCAAAGAGAGGGTTAGATTGTCGCCGATATCAAAATCGGTCATCAAACTACCGACTAGGAAGTCACTTTCTGCCGCGTCTCCATCTTGGTATTCACGCCAGTTTTTATTTTGCTCTTTCTCAAGTACGGCGCGATAACGAATAGTTTGCTCTTCATTTAAGCTGCCACCAGCATCGAGTGATCCCCGAATAGAGCCATTCTCATCGCCCTTAAGACCGATGGTTAAGAATGAATCATAAGTGGGCTTTTTAGTCACTAAATTGACTAGACCACCAGGTGTTGATTGTCCGTAGAGTAGGCTCGATGGGCCTTTTAGCACTTCTACATTTTCAACTAATGCCATCGGTAATCTGTACTTAGAAAAGTGCTGGTGGCCATCTTTAAGCAGGTTAGTGCTTTCATCCAAACTAAAACCACGCAAGCTAAAGCGTTCTCTATCTGTGGTTACGCGACCAATTGACACACTGGCATCATTTTTAAGGGCATCACCTAATGTGCGTACTAATTGATCATCCATTATCTCTTTAGGAATAACCACCACTGACTGGGGCGTGTCTAGTAATGACACATCTGAGCGCATGGCCCCATGAGCTTGATCGGTTTTGTAATGCTGTTGGTGACCCATCACGGTGATGACTTCGATGTTGGCATCATCTACGGTCGTTGCCATCGCAGCGCCTGAGTGCAAAATGCCAGCAATAAGTGCGGTAATTAGCTTTACTTGGGTATTCATATGGTCAGCCTTTATAGCTCTTTGCGATGACAGCTCTTACGTAAGCCAATCCCGATATTCCGTATCAAATGTTAAGCGCAGGTTAGAGTTAATTTGGTTATGTTGTGTAAGATTCTCAATTAGGCATGGATGGTAATGAGAATGGCTATCAATATCAAACGCATTTGATTATTAAGTAAGCACTTGAACGGGCTGATGATAATTATTGTGAAGCCTGTCACTCGGGGTATTATTTAATGTTAAAGATGTTTATTGGCGTAAGGCCAACCGTGGCGGGGGCTGTGGCTAGGTTTGCTTGAACAGCATTGAGCGAAAACGTTCTGTTGAATATTAATGAATATTAACTGAAACTTAAACCTGACAGTTTATACTGGTTTTTTTCTAGTAGCAGTTTGATAGCAGCGTTGTTCCAAGTTGCTAGCAATAATATAACTAAAATGGTGGCTTTAACGGGCGTTTGTACTTTAGGTCATCAATTACCTTTATGACAACTCAGCAATGTTAGGGCGTTAGGAATATGGTATGAGTAATAAAATGAATAATAAAGTAGCCAATGAATTGGTTGAACACCAAGTTTGGGATAAACCTGTGCGTGTTTTTCATTGGGTCAATGTCGTGCTAATCACAGCATTAATGTTTGTCGGTTTAATTATGCTATTTAAGTCTGAACTTGGGATCAGTGGTTTGGCTGCAAAGATTAAACTTAAAGAGTTACACACCATTATTGGCTATATGTTTGCCGTTAATTTGATCATCAGGTTAGTGTGGGGCGTTGTCGGCACTGGATTTGCTAAATTTTCCACAATGCGTCCCAAAATAAGTGATGTAACTGCCTATAGACACCGTTTGAGTAAAGGCGAAAATCCGCAATATATAGGGCATAATCCTATCGGAAAGTTCGCTGTTGTAGCAATAATGACTCTGCTGGTGGTGATTATGACGACGGGGTTGATGCGTGCGGGAACCGACATCTATTATCCGCCTTTTGCGGGAGTGGTTACTCGTTACATCGCCGCTGATAACGTCGATCCTACCACCATAAAAGCCTATGACGATACCGGAGTGAATCTCGATAAAAAAGCCAGTATGAAGCCTTATAAAAGCCTTGCGGGAGACATTCATCTCTACAGTGTTTATCTATTAATGTTGCTCATCTTGCTGCATATCATCGGTGTTGTATTGGCTGAAGTACGTCATCAACCAGGTATTATTTCAGCGATGTTTTCTGGCAAGAAAAGAATCGCGGGTAGGTGCGAAGACAGTACTGATTAAAACAATAATCATTGAGACGGTACTGATTAAAATCGTACAGACTTAGAACGACTTTAGTGTTAATGATTAAAGCCACTTTCTAAAATAGAACGTGGCTTTTTTTTCTCTATAGTCAACTTAAAAGTGCGGACGATAAGCTTGTGGTAGTTCAAAGACTTTATCTTGTTGAGTGATAGGGCAGATAAAGTTTAAATAGCATGAGGTGAGCTGTAAATTTGGCGTCGCTTCACTGCCATTGCCGTGTAATCTATCGCCCACCACCGGGTGCCCGATACTTGCCATATGCACCCGTATTTGGTGTTTTCGGCCAGACTCAATCTTCACCTGTACTTTAGATTGATTTAGCTCGGCGTTGTATTCAAGTCGGTGGGCGTATGACAGCGCCGACTTACCATCAACTTCGCTGTCGATAGTGACCTTTGCGGCAGAAAACTCGCCCTCTACGATCACCTGATAATATTTATCTAACGCGCGTGTTTCAAATAACTTAGCAATGGCGGCAGTGATCTTTTTACTGTGGCCCAATACGATAAGCCCAGTTGCAGCAAGATCGAGCCTATGGATAATATAGGCGCTACGAGCAGGCTCTAGGTGAGTCTCGGCAAAGCGATTAATCGTGCTATGGTCGCTCCACTTAGAACCTTGGCAGCGCATGCCAAATGGCTTAAACCATACACTGTATTGACCTTCGTCAAATAATAACTCAGCCGCTTCGACTTGTTCGTCTAACACTGCTTGATTGTAATAGAGGTGCACCTCATCGCCTTGATTCAACGCTTTTTTGGCGCGTCTCAAGCGATTAGTTTGTTTACCGTGTGTCAGCCAAACAGCGCCTTTTTGCATTGCCTGTTTTATTGCCTGTTTACTGAGTTCAGTTTGTTGTGACAGCAGACTCACCGCATCAATTTCGGGATCTGTGACCTTGATATGGCATTCAGTTTTAAGCAGGCTCATTTTTCTATTACGCAGTCATCAATGTTTGTGCGGCCATTTTACACTATCAGTGACCCTCGCTGCGACCACTATCTATTGGCTGTGATTACCAATTGTAATGCGTATTGGAATTTGGGCGGTTGATAAATGAGTCGCGTTGAGCGGACATTTACTTGATGTAAAAACTTTAATGCAAATTATCTTGTTCTCTGTTTGGGCTAGGCTTAGTGTGGATACTAATCGTTTTCAATTGCAGTAGCCGTTTATGCTTATCGAGTATTGAGCATAAAACTAATAACGGTTATCTAGCGGGTACAAACTGGAGTGAACCATGGATACGCAGTTAAAATTTAGAGTACAGCATTGGCTTAAGAATGACCCTGACCCACTAATGCGTGCAGAGCTACAAGCCTTGATTGACGCGGGTGACGAACAAGCTATCACAGCTCGCTTTGCTGGGCGTTTAGCATTTGGTACCGCAGGGCTTAGAGGCGTAGTGGGCGCAGGACCGACTCGGATGAACCGTTTAGTTGTACAGCAAACATCTGCAGGGCTGGGGACGTATTTAATGGCACAAGTCAGTGACATTGCCACGCGCGGTGTAGTGATTGGATATGACGGCCGCCATGACTCACAACAGTTTGCTGAAGATGCCGCCGGTGTGCTGTGTGGATTAGGGATTAAGGTTTACCTTACGAAAAAAATTGCCGCGACCCCACTCGTCGCATTTGGTGTGCTACACCTTGGCGCAGCCGCTGGCATTGTGGTGACAGCCAGTCATAACCCCCCGCAATACAATGGTTATAAGGTGTATTGGGGCAATGGTGCGCAAATCATCCCACCGCATGACAGTGGTATCGCGGCGTGTATTGAAAAGGCCGCCAACGAGCAGATAAAGGTCACCTCATTAGATGACGCATTAATCGCGGGTCATTTACAGATTTTGTCAGATGATTTTTATCAAGCTTATCGTGATGGCGTGCATCAATCACCGGTATTACAACATCAAACAGCGCCAGAGCAGGTGAGTCTCGCCTACACCGCTATGCACGGCGTGGGTAATGAAATGGCACTTGATGTGCTCAAAGACGCTGGTTTTACCAAGGTCTATTCTGTCGCGGCTCAAGCGCTGCCCGATGGTGATTTTCCAACGGTAAACTTTCCAAACCCTGAAGAGAAGGGGGCGATGGATATGGTGATGGCGGAGGCTAAAAAGCACAACGCAATGTTAGCTTGTGCCAACGATCCAGATGCGGACCGCTTTGCCGTTGCTGTCCGTAAATCGGATGGTGATTACCAAATGCTGACTGGCGATCAAGTCGGGGTGTTATTTGGCCACTATTTACTGACACATGCACCCGATAATCAGCGATTCACGTGCACCACGATTGTGTCATCGAGTCTTTTATCTAAAGTTGCCACCAGTTTAGACGCGACTTGTCGCACAACGTTAACCGGCTTTAAGTGGCTGACCAATGTCGGTATGACCGAACAAACAGACGATAATCGATTTTTGTTTGCCTATGAAGAAGCGCTCGGTTACACGCTTGGCACCATGGTGTGGGACAAAGACGGTTTATCAGCATTAGTTGGCTTTGCACAGTTGACCGCAGAGCTTGCAAGCAAAGGGCTAACGATTTGGGATAGATTAGAGTCAATATATCAACAGCATGGGTTCCATCTTAATAGCCAGGTAAGTATTGCGCTAAAACCGACAACGCCCAATATTGGCGCTTATTTACGTGACAATCCACCACAATCGATAGCAGGACACAAAGTGGTGTCGACCGACGATATCAGCCTAGGTAAACGCTTGTTTGCAGACGGAGGCGAAGAAGATATTAGTTTGCCTGCCAGTGATGTACTCATCTATCGCCTTGATAATGACGCCAGAGTCATTGTTAGGCCATCAGGCACTGAGCCAAAAATTAAGTGTTACTACGAAGTGGTAGAGACCATGAATACAAACGATACGTTGGCTACAGCTCAATTACGGGCGCAAGTTGAAATGGATGAATTTATCCAAGCGCATCAAGCGTCACTCCCTAAGTAGTGGGTTAAAAGTAAATTTCGATGAACAGTCTATAAAGCCACCGAAAGGTGGCTTTATACTTTTAAAATAGTGGTTATGCGAGTGTCAGCTCAGCAGAGTTTGATGCAGTTGGTCTAAATTGAAAT
>NZ_PJBM01000143.1:0-15074 GCF_002836075.1 Shewanella sp. GutDb-MelDb
AGCGTTTACCTGTTCCATATCTAACAAATAAAGTGATGTTTGCGGGTCTAGAATTTTATGTTGATGAGCGGGTATTAGTTCCTCGTTCGCCAATTGCTGAGTTAATCGCTAACCGTTTCAGCCCTTGGTTATATAACAAACAAGTTAATCGCGTAATGGACTTGTGTACAGGCAGTGCGTGCATCGCCATCGCTTGTGCTTACGAATTTGAAAATGCTGAAGTCGATGCGTTAGACATCAGCGAAGATGCCTTAGACGTGGCGCAGATTAATATTGAAACTCTTGGGGTTATGGACCGGGTGTTCCCAATGGAATCTGATCTGTTTTCTGCCATCCCTAAAGGCCCACACTACGACTTAATCGTCTCTAATCCTCCTTATGTTGATGCCGAAGATATCGGTGATATGCCGGATGAATATCATCATGAGCCTGAAATTGGTCTTGCTTCTGGTCGTGACGGTTTAGATCTCACCAAGCGTATCCTTGCCAATGCAGCTGATTATTTGACTGAAGATGGCCTGCTGGTGGTTGAAGTGGGTAATTCAATGGTGCATTTAATCGCGCTATTCCCGGATGTGCCATTCACATGGGTAAGTTTTGAAAATGGCGGAGACGGTGTTTTCATTTTAACGCGTGATCAACTTGTTGAGAATGAATCATTATTTGTTATCTATAAAGATAGTGAATAATAGAAACTAGCCACAATGCTGGTTGTATTGTGGCCATTTAATTTGTGTATCTACTTTTTAGTTGTAGATGCTCGTTTAATTTGCGTAATTGAGGTGTAGAAAGCGGATGTCGGGAAACAGTATTGGTCAAAATTTTGTAGTCACTACATTTGGTGAGAGCCACGGAGTTGCCTTAGGTTGTATTATTGATGGTTGCCCTCCTGGGATTGAGTTAAATGAAGCGGATATGCAGCATGATCTTGACCGCCGTCGCCCAGGGACCTCTCGATATACCACCGCTCGTCGTGAGGCGGATGAAGTGCGCATTTTATCTGGCGTGTTTGAAGGTCAAACAACGGGGACTTCAATCGGTCTGTTGATTGAAAACACTGATCAGCGCAGTAAAGATTACTCGAATATTAAAGACTTGTTTCGTCCTGGGCACGCCGATTATACCTATCAACAAAAGTATGGTTTAAGAGATTACCGTGGTGGTGGTCGCTCTTCTGCGCGTGAAACAGCAATGCGAGTCGCTGCTGGTGCTGTGGCCAAAAAATACCTAAAGAAAGTTCATGGTATTGAGATAAATGGCTATTTGTCACAACTGGGTCCAATCAAAGCAGAGTCTGTTGATTTTGCCGAAATTGAGAAAAACGCATTCTTCTTCCCTGATGCGTCGAAGCTTGTGGCTTTAGACGAATACATGCGCGATCTTAAAAAAAGTGGTGATTCAATAGGCGCTAAAGTGACGGTGGTCGCCACGGGCGTTCCTGTTGGCTTGGGTGAACCTGTATTTGACCGATTAGACGCTGAAATTGCCCATGCACTCATGGGAATAAATGCTGTCAAAGGTGTTGAGATTGGTGATGGCTTTGAAGTGATCAATCAAAAAGGTTCTGAGCATCGTGATTTAATGTCGCCAGAAGGTTTTGCCTCTAACCATGCGGGTGGCATTTTAGGCGGGATCTCTTCGGGCCAACCTATCGTCGCTCATATTGCGATGAAGCCGACATCAAGCATCAGTGTGCCGGGCGAGAGTATGACTGCCCAAGGTGACATTGCTGAAGTAGTGACCAAAGGTCGACATGATCCTTGTGTGGGCATTCGTGCAGTACCCATCGCAGAAGCAATGTTAGCGATTGTATTAATGGATCACTTACTGCGTCACCGCGCACAAAATATGGATGTGAATAGCAGTACACCTGTCATTGGAATGCGTTAATGTTTCAGCCTAAAAACACAGAGCAGCAATTACGCTGGCTCTGTGCTTGTTATTTCTTTTTCTTCTCTATTCTTGGCGTCATGGTACCTTATTTAGGTGTCTTTTTTGATAGCCGCGGTTTTAATGCTCAAGAGATTGGTTTTTTATTAGCCATCCTCATGGGGACTCGCATTATCGCCCCAAATTTGTGGGCAATAGTGGCTGATAGAACCGGAATGCGCTCTGAGCTAATCAAGATAGGCGCAGGCGCTGCTGCAGTCTCTTACCTCAGTTTTTTCTATGATGGTAGCTTGATGTATCTTGCTATCAGTCTGGCGGTATATACCTTTTTTTGGAACGCTATCCTTGCCCAGTTAGAAGTGATAACACTTGAAACACTGGGGGAGAATACCACCCGTTATGGCGCAATACGGAGTTGGGGCAGTGTTGGCTATATCGTTCTTGTGGTGGGTGGTGGTTTTGCCATCGGTCATTGGGGACCACAGATCCTGCCCTATATTGGTATGGCATTATTTGTCGGTATGCTGGTCAGCGCACTCCCACTACCCGCTAACAGAGCTAAGGTTCAGCGGGATATTAAACGTCCACCGTTAGTGTTTAATAAAGCCGTTATTTGGTTTCTTATCTCAGCGATGTTATTGCAAATGAGCGCAGGACCTTTCTATGGTTTCTTTGTTCTATATCTCAAGCAAGCGGGATATACCGAAGCCGTTGCGGGTATTTTTGTTGCCTTAGGCGTGGCGGCAGAGATCATTATGTTTATGTATGCGCCGCGACTCCTTGGACGTTTTGGGGTGAAATTTTTACTCTTTATCAGTATTGCGTTAACTGCTGTTCGTTGGTTATTACTTGCGTTTGGGGTCGACAGCTTATTGTGGCTCAGCCTAAGTCAAATATTACATGCGTTCACTTTTGGGTTAACCCACGCCGCTTCAATTCAGTTTGTACATAAGCATTTTGATATCAGTCGTCGTAGCCAAGGGCAGGCGCTCTATGCCAGCTTGAGCTTTGGTGTTGGCGGTGCATTGGGTACTTGGTTATGTGGAATAATATGGGGTGACGGCTCAGGCGCAGTAACAACGTGGATTTTTGCTGCATTCTGCGCCGTGCTTTCAATGATTGCAGTGTTATTTATTCCGTCATCGCAGCGCCCGCCGGCTAGATCGGTCACTGCGGCCTAAACAGCTAATGAGTCCGTCTCTAACTGCTTTTAAATGGAGTCAATGAAGTGAGCAGGTTTCGTCTTGGTTTAATTATTAATCCACTTGCGGGTTTAGGTGGCAGTGTTGCTTTAAAAGGCAGCGATGGTGTGGCTGACTTAGCTATCGCTAAAGGCGCAGTCCCTAAATCACAGTTGCGAATGCAACAAGCTCTGCAAGTCATTTTACCCTATAAAAATCAGCTTGAGATCATCACCGCATCAGGTGATATGGGCGAATCGTTAGCCCGTAAAATGGGGTTTAATGTACGTGTTGTCTATCATGCGCCCGCGCTCACAGCGGCGCAAGATACTCAATTGGTCGTTGAGAAGCTGCTGAGTGAAACACTCGATTTGCTTTTATTTGCAGGGGGGGACGGCACTGCAAGGGATATTTTTGCCATCGCTGACGATAATATCCCAGTGTTAGGTGTGCCCGCTGGGGTGAAGATTCATTCAGGGGTTTACGGGATAACGCCCCATGCATCAGGCGTGGTGGTCAAGATGTTGTTAGAGGGTGAATTAGTCAGCCTGATGTGCGCTGATGTGATGGATATCGATGAAGTTGCCTTTAGAACCGGCGTAGTCAAAGCCAAGCGATTTGGTGAAATGCTGGTTCCCGCTGAGCCGCGTTATGTTCAAGCGGTAAAAATGGGTGGCATAGAAACCGACGAACTCGTGCTGGCCGATATTGCTGCTGAAGCGATTGAACTCATGGAAGATGATGTCATTGTTATAGGCTCTGGCAGCACCGTTGCGGCTGTGATGGAAGAGCTTGGACTCGACAATACCTTATTGGGTGTCGATCTCGTTCAAGCGCGACAATTAGTCGCCAGTGATTTGTCGGCTGATGAATTACTAAAATTAACCGAAAACCAATCAGTTAAGCTATACATTACCCTTATCGGCGGCCAAGGCCACATTTTAGGTCGAGGTAACCAGCAGTTATCCCCCGAGCTAGTAAGACGGGTGGGTAAGAACAATATTGTTATTTTAGCGACAAAAACAAAGTTAAAAGCACTTGAAGGACGACCACTAATTGTGGATAGTGGCGACCCAGAATTAGATAAAGAACTTACAGGCTATTACAAAGTGGTGACCGGCTATCATGATTATGTGATGTATCAGGTTGCGAATCCAGATTTAGTCGAGTAATCACGACTGCAACTACTGAGTCTGTTAACTGTTATTAATTAAATGTTGGAATGATTCCAATAGTTTTGAGTATGTGGAGCCCTCAATGTTAGAGAAGTATGAGCAAACACTTCAGGATTGGATTGAAAGTATTGTTGCTGACGGTGATGATGACGCCTTATTCGCAAGCGGATATCTTCAAGGCCATTTTGCCGTTGTGTTATCGAAGTTAGAAGCCGAACATGATCAAGGTGCACAAGCACTCGAATCTAAAATGGCTGATTGTCTAGCACTTGCTAGAGAAGAGCTCGATGATAACGACTATGCATTGGTTAACGATGCTTGGTTACAGCTAAGCTGCAAGTTAGCGGCTTAACGAGTTAGGTGTTATGCCGTGGTCTTATTGCGGCAGTTAGTTTTTCGATTGAGTGATTAAGTATGAGTAGCAAACGATATAGCGCAATAGGGTTAGTGAATCCTAAAAGTCCAACCAATGTCGGTGGCGTAATGCGCGCAGCGGGATGTTATGAAGCCGAGGATGTGTTTTATACCGGCAAACGCTACGCATTGGCAGCCAGCAACGGCAATTCACAATATAATACTGATACGCAAGCTGCTAGCGAAATCATAGCGCTAACAGGCGTAGAGTCTTTAATTGATGCAGTAGAGCCTGATGTCAGCATTGTGTGCGTTGATCTTGTAGAGGGGGCAATACCACTGCCTTCATTTGAACATCCAGAAAAAGCGCTTTATATTTTTGGGCCAGAAGACGGCACTATTAATCAGCAACTTATCAATAGAGCTGACGCAGTAGTGTATGTGCCGACTGTCGGCTGCATGAACCTAGCGGCTTCAGTTAACGTGCTGCTTTATGACCGACTATCAAAGTCGAACGCGATGATCATCGGTGATGATTTGATCCGCTCTAGTCGTGACAAAAATAATCGTATTAAAGTTAAGCGTAGTTTCAATTTCCCCAAGTGATTAACGCTTTGAAGCTTACGCGCTGCTAAAGGTGCGTAGGTTACAAGACTGCGTCAATTAAAGGCCACTTTAAAAAGTGGCCTTTTTTATTTAGTCAATTGCAGCTTTAGTAAATGTTAATGAGCGTATATAAGCGTTGCAGGCTGTTTTGGTGAAGTGCTTGCTCTGAAAATAAAAAATTGTGCCGATTATTTAATTGACGTATAGACCATCGCTACTCATATTTACTAGGACCATTTTAATTAAAGGATTGATTCAATGCGACTATTAAGACAACAACAAACCGTATTGCTGGCGCTATTGATAGGACTAGTAGGCTGTTCCTCAGCGCCTCCTTCAATGCAATCGGGGCCTGATGCACAAGTGACTAAAGAGGGCTTGGTTAAAATTGACAACTCGGTGTTAGATATCTCTTTCGCTAGGCCAAATGTCGATTGGAGTCAATATCGAACACTGTATTTTAAACCCGCCACGGTGACTAATGATCATCCGACTGATTATACACAGCCACGTATCGACCGAAGAGCTGATGGGCTTAATGCAACCTACGATCTGCCTGATGAAGCCCTCAAAAGAATGTCCGCTGAATTTGCGACAATGGTTGTCAGTGTGTTCAATGAAGATCAGCCGTTTGAGCTTGTTGATAAAGCAGGACCAGATACCTTAGTCATTGAAGTTGCGGTAACCGATATTCGGCTGAGTGCACCGATAGAGTCTTCAAGACGAAGCTATAACTCAATGGGAAAAACCTATACTCAAAACTCAGGCTCCATGATGTTACTGGCAATGATTAAAGACGGTCAGACCGGCGAAGTGTTAGCAAAAGCGGCTGATCGGGCTGAGGGTTTTGACCAGTGGCAACTAAACACCCAAGTATTTAACTGGGGGGATGTTAAAACGGTTTATCGTCGCTGGGTCAATGACTTTAAAAATGCTTTGATGGCAGCAGGGGCTAACTAGCATCGCAACACTGGCAGAGGCTAAATGACATTATTAGAGCCACTGCAGTAGTTTGACCGCAGGTCATTGGAACCATTTAGTCTGAGGGTAACTCACTTTAGCCGCTTTCTTTGTTAGAGCTGTTACTCTTAGCATTCCTGATATGGGTCATTTACTCATTTTTATTAATGCTCTAATTAAATGTCGGCTAATTTAGTGGATCTTCGGTAAAAAATACATCGTTTTTCAGTGCCTTTATTTTTTCCACAAACCAGGCTAGTGCCTTGCCTTTATTCTCTTTTCGCCATGCTGCACACATGTCATGATTTCTGTTGTCAGGTTTTTCCAGCGTTAACGCCACCAGTTGTCCGCTCTTTAATTGTTGCTGTATACGATGAACAGGCAAATAGCCGACTCCTAAGCCAAGTAGCTGAACTTCTATTTTTTGGTCAATACTGGGCACCGTAATACGCGGCTGGCCATCGAGTAAGCCTGCTGAACGTGCTGCTAGTTCTCTTGAACTATCTGCAACCACCACTGAGGGATATTTTTTGATCACTGTATTACTTAAAGGTTGTTGCTCTTGGCAAAGAGGGTGATCTTTAGCGACTGCAAAAATAAACTCAATGTCACCTATCGGATGAATATTAAAACTGCTGTCACGAGCAGTGCCCGCAGCACCAATAACGAGATCACATCGCCCCGCACTTAGCGCATCCCAGGTACCACCAAATACCTCTTCAGTGACTTTAATATCTATCCATGGGTGCGAAATCTGAAATTGTGCAATCAGTGAATAGATCGGCTGAAAGTGTAAAATACTATCGACAGCGATGCGTAACTCTAACTCCCAACCACTGGCACTCTGTTTAGCCATGTAGGTAAGCTCATCGGTGGCCTGTAAAATAAGTCGGCCCTGTTCAACAATTAAGTTGCCTACGGCAGTTAATTCCGCCTTGCGTTTACTGCGATCAAACAGCGCAATATCTAAATCCTCTTCAAGCTTATTGACGGTATAAGAGATCGCTGAAGGCACACGAAATAATTCATCGGCGGCAGCTGCAAAACTTTTTTTACGTTCAATGGCATCAAGCACCTTTAATGCATCTAGTGTGATAGGAGAATTCATTAGTTCAATCCTTTTGAATTGGTTGGTCAGTAATTACCGTTATTCATTCTTTTGGCTATTAAATATAATAGCTCCAACATTCAAAAACAATGAACTGAAGAGAGTAAAATGTCTACATTACTACTGAATAAATTAACTACATCTAACCCGCACTGGTCATCGTTAGTATTGCGAATTCCAGTCGGTCTTATCTTTATGGCTCACGGTGCACAAAAATTATTCGCTTGGTTTGGTGGATATGGCCTAGAGGGTACGGGTCAGTGGATGGAATCAATTGGATTAGGCCCTGGTTATTTAATGGCATTAATGGCTGGCAGCGCAGAATTTTTTGGTGGGTTACTCCTCATTATCGGCTTGCTAACGCGGCCTACTGCACTTGTTTTAGCGTTTACCATGATCGTTGCTATTTTGACAGTGCATTTAGAAAACGGTTTATTTATGAGCAACAACGGTTACGAATTCGGCTTATCGTTAATTATCATTAGTCTTGCATTAATGTTGCAAGGTGGCGGACGTTTATCACTCGATAATATTATTGCCGACCGCACTCAATAGTATTGCTAATTAATACATCATTATTATACGCCCGGCACAGGGCTCTTTATAAACAGTGGAGTAAATCATGGGTTTAATCGTCAATGGTAAGTGGGTCGATCAATGGTATGACACAGAAAGTAGTAAAGGTGAATTTCAGCGTCAGGAGAGTCGCTTTAGACACACTATTTCAGCTGACGGCCCTTTTAAGCCTGAAGCCGGACGCTATCATCTGTATGTATCGCTGGCATGTCCTTGGGCACACCGCACGCTTATTTTCCGTCAATTAAAACAACTACAAGATATTATTACTGTCAGCGTGGTTAGGCCTGAAATGAGAGAAAATGGTTGGGAGTTTGGCGATGCGGATAGTGAATATACGGATTCACTGTTTGAAAGTGAATTTATGTATGAACTCTATTTAAAAGCTGCACCCGATTATCAAGGCCGCGTAACAGTGCCTGTTTTATGGGACAAACAAACTAATAAAATCGTTAACAACGAATCAAGTGAGATCATACGCATCTTTAATACTGCTTTTAACGACTTAACAGGTAATACAGATGATTATTACCCAGCAGCGTTACATAGTGAAATTGATACGATTAATGAGCGAATTTATCACCAAATAAATAATGGTGTATACCGTGCCGGTTTTGCAACTACTCAAGCGGCTTATGAAGCAGCTTACGATGAACTTTTTACAAGTTTAGACTGGCTCGAGGGGCACCTTGGTGAACACCGTTATTTGGTGGGCGAGTCTTTAACTGAAGCTGATTGGCGTTTATTTACTACCTTGCTTCGTTTTGATGCAGTTTACCATGGCCATTTTAAATGTAACCGTAACCGATTAAGTGAATTTCATAATATTAGCAATTACGTACGAGAGCTTTACCAGTTTGGGTCTGTTGCAGAAACAGTGGATTTGCCTTATACAAAAATTCATTACTACGCGAGCCATGACACCATTAACCCAACGTTGATTGTGCCAAAAGGGCCAGAGTTAGACTTCACTGTCAAGCATGATAGAGAAGCGCTTTCAACAAATAGTCAACGAGGATAACAACATGATTAAACATTACCCTTTTGATGAACTAGGTAAAGCGAGTCATGGTTGGTTAACCTCTAGCCACCACTTTAGTTTTGCAGATTATTACAATCCTGCGCGTATGGGGTTTGGTACGCTGAGAGTGATTAATGATGATTGGGTTAAACCAAACACAGGCTTCCCAACACATGCACACCGTAATATGGAAATTATTAGCTTTATTCGCAGTGGCGCCATCACACATAAAGATAGTAAAGGTAATAAGGGGCTAACACCTGTAGGTGAAGTTCAGGTGATGAGTGCTGGGACTGGCATCAGTCATTCTGAATATAACTTAAGCAAAGAGCCACTGACTTTTTTACCAGATTTGGATTGAGCCTAATAAACATAATGTAGAACCTCGATGGGAAAGTAACCTCTATTCTAAGGACGGTGATAATAACGAGCTACCACTAATAGTCTCGGGCTACCCTGAAGATAAAAACGAAGCATTATACATAAACCAACTTGCCCGAATTTATGGGGGTAAACTGAAAAAAGGTGTTCAATATATTCAAAATATTGATCATCAAATGTATGTGTTAGCATCATCCGGGAAAATTAAAGTGAGCGATAACCAAACGTCTATAGTGATGCATAAAGGCGACGGAGCAGAGGTTACGGAGCAAAAGCTAATCACGATTGAGGTACTAGAGGACAGTGAGTTCATTTTGATCGATTCTCCTGCTCATTAAGCTGATTCCGAGAGGTGAGAGCGATCCATTCAGTTCTCAGCAAATTCTATTCAACTTGCTTACCTTTCGCAGCGAGATTTGAATTACTCATCGCTTGTTGTAGCCCTGTCATCGCACCTAATCAGAATCGAGAGGCGTTATACTCAAGGTCATACGAACGTTAAACCTTGAAGCTAAAATACAACTCGTTTTTGTCTAGAAATGTCTGGTACTTTATGACTTAGCTTATGGTTGTTGATGAAGTCTAGATTGTTTAGGGAAGACTGTTTTTCTTCCCAACATAAACATTTTTTCAAATGTTAAACTCGGATCGCAGATAGGCTCATTTATTCTGAGCCGCTCTCTACGGATTTCCCCTTCAACAGTTTACGCATCCACATTCTGTTTGGGTTTAACAGTGCGATGAAGTCAGTGCTTATTGGCATCACTTCTCCACAAATTTGAGCGGCTAGCGCTTCAGCCGCTAAAAGACCTGAACTTAATCCTCTAGAGCCCAATCCGCCTAATAAATAGAGTCCGTTATGAACGGGGGCGGCATTACTTTGCCAAAATTTTCTACTTTCTGGTGTGAGCTGATGTTTATCGTAGAGCGCCATAATGGCCTCTAGATCGGGAACGGGCCCCATCATCGGTGCGTGATCGCGAGTTACCATCCGCACGCCGACTCGGGCGCTGTGCTTGGATATATCGATATCACGATTCCAGTCCTTATTTAAATAACTCTGTTGGATCTTGTGTAAGTTATCAACTTGCTCTTGCGGACTATAATCCAAATTGGCAGCATCTTTGATATAACTGGCGCCTAAACAATGTAGGGCGTCATTCATCGGGGTCATATAGCCATTAGCACACAAAACCGTGCTTAGTTTAGACAATTTTGCTCTCGTTGGCGCATGGCTGACTTGACCTCTAAACCCGGTAACTTGTAGATGCTTAGTCTGTTCAAACCGAGTGAGTGACTTACCGTTGGCTACCACCACTGTTTTGTATGGGCCTAAACGTTGTTTATTACTGACTAAAAACCAGCCAGCATCACTTTTTTCAAGTGCTGTTATTTGGGTGTTTAAATGGATTGATACATCCGATAATCGGCTTGCTTGTTCAAGTGATGCTCTGCAGAGGTCTTGTGGCGCAACCCAACCGCCTAATGGATAGAATATTCCTGTTTCGTCAATGTCTATACCTGCTAGCCCACTCGATTGCTGTGCAGTAACGGCGTGTGCAATATTAACGCACCAATGGTGACCGTTAACAATTTTCAGCACCCGTTTTCTGCTACGCTCATCATGACCTGTGTGCAACACACCACAAAGATCAAAATCGATTGCATGATTTTGATTGGAAAGTGAAGTTAATCGATGCAAGCTAAAAAGATAGGCCTGTTGAAAATACTGACTTAAGGTATTGTTATCAGGCGTGAGTAGTGGATAAATAGCCCCTTGTCTGTTGCCTGATGCAGCTTGGGCTAAATCACTGTCTTCACAAAATACTGCGGTTTTTTGTTTACGCTCAGCGAGCGACAACACTAAGCTTGCGCAAGCAATGCCGCCGCCAATGACAGCTATTTCATCAGCGCTATTGACTGCATGAATAGGATAGGGGGCTTGTTGACTTAATTGTTGTGCTCTAAGTGCTTGACGCTCCATCAGAGGCACATTATCGGTGTTGCTTGAATTTAAACCGTTAAAACCGACCAATTGACTCAGTTTGTATAGTTCTTGTTGAATATCGACCGGTAACTTATCTGAGATTAAGCAATCGCAGCTATCGTTACTGTGTTTGGCCATTTGCCAGAAGAGGGTCTCTTCAATGCTGTGTAAATTGATTGCGGCGGCGCAAATCCAATGCGCTATTAAATGTGTGCTGCTAACGGGGATCTGACGTAATTGCTGTTCATAATGACCAAGATGAAAATCAATGATTAGGGCACCTTGGTTTAATTTGACACGCTGACAACCTTCGATAGCCACAAGCTGAGTTTCGGGACGAGTCTGCAACAGATCTCTACATGCTTGCGATGCAAATAGTTGTTCAATATGCTCATCAATAGCGCAAAATATTTTAACTGTTAACCTGGATTTTGATGCAGATTGATACTCAATGAGGTCCGTTATTGTGCTTACTGAGTCCAATCCGAGTATGGCTATGACGGCGTCTTTAGTGTTTTTAATGGCTAAGATAGACTGAATAATTTTACTCACTGTCATGATTACGTCTTTAATGTTAAATTAAACCCTCATAAAAACAGGGTAGGATTTGCTGAACTTGGGTTAAATTGTACATTTTAATCCTACAATTTAGGCAAGGATTTTACTCAATATCCCATATTAGGCATTATTTTTGTGTTCTTTATGGAAAGCTGACCACTTAAATGGAATAAAAGCGCTACCATTGGCTCAGCAAAATGGGTACTACCTGTATAGAATGGATCATTAATAATGAAAAGAGTCGTGATCACCGGACTTGGCGTTGTCTCAAGCATCGGTAATAACAAGCAAGAAGTCACTGAATCATTGAAAGCGGGTCGTAGTGGTATTACTCACTCCGATCAGTTTGAAGAAATGAAGCTGCGCAGCCATGTTTGGGGCGATATCAAGTTAGATCCTAAAGAGCACATTGATCGTAAAGCACTTCGTTTTATGGGTAATGCTGCGGCATACGCTTATATTGCAATGGCAGAAGCGATTGAAGATGCGGGTTTAACTGAAGAACAATATTCAGATCCTCGGGTCGGTATTATTGCGGGTACGGGTGGAGCATCTTCAGCCAACCAAGTACAAGCAGCTGATATTTTGCGAGAAAAAGGTGTGAAGCGCGTTGGGCCGTATATTGTGCCGCGCATCATGTCGAGCACAGCAAGTGCTTGTCTTGCAACACCATTTAAAATTAAAGGCATGAACTATTCAATTAGTTCTGCTTGTGCAACTAGCGCACATTGTATTGGCCATGCGGCTGAGCTTATCCAAATGGGTAAGCAAGACATGGTGTTTGCTGGTGGCTCAGAAGAGGTCGATTGGACGCTGACAATGGGCTTCGACGCGATGGGTGCATTGTCAACTAAGTACAATGATACACCTGAGAAAGCGTCACGCACATATGACGCAGACCGCGATGGTTTTGTTATCTCTGGTGGCGGCGGAATCGTTGTCGTTGAAGAGCTAGAACACGCGCTTGCACGTGGTGCAAAAATATACGCAGAAATTGTTGGTTATGGCGCATCATCAGATGGTTATGACATGGTTGCTCCATCAGGTGAGGGCGCTGTACGTTGTATGCAGATGGCTTTAGCTGATGTTGATACCCCAATCGATTATATCAACACACACGGCACTTCAACGCCTGTTGGTGATATGCGTGAGCTTGAAGCATTACGTGAAACATTTGGTGAAGATTTACCTCCAATTGCATCAACTAAGTCTTTGACTGGTCATGCACTCGGTGCTGCGGGTGCTCATGAGGCTATCTACAGTATGATCATGATGGAAGAAGGCTTTATTGCACCAAGCATCAATATCGATACCCTAGACGAAAAAGCAGCTGGTATGCCAGTAGTGACTGAATACCGTGAAGCTGAGCTGAACACTGTGATGAGTAACAGCTTTGGTTTTGGTGGCACAAACGCAACTTTGGTTATGCGAAAGTATAAGTAAGCCAATGGTTGTCATCTAAAAAGGAAGCTTAGGCTTCCTTTTTTTGTATCCGACTTTTATGAAACTCAACAAGCAGTCGTTCATTATTGCGATGTCCAATCTCATTGGACTTGCTAACACGTTGTCCTCGTCGTCTATCCATAAACCGAGTAAGACTAACGGCCAGTATAGTGTCTAATGCATCAACGATGCGAGCAATGAGCCAACAGTGCATATGAGATGAATACTTGACTGACGTCCTCAATAATCTACCATTACGCTGTTGTTGATATTGAATTGCTCATATGAAGAGGCTCGAAATTTAGCACCCAGTAAGATGGTTAATCTTAGTGCGCTGTAAACTGCTTATGACATGCGGTGCTGACTCATTTACGGCAGCCTTCTTGAAACCTGCCACTCATCCAAAGTATGCTTTGGATGAGTGGCACTGAGCGAAGATACAATCTATGTGGGTGACACTTCACTCTTGGTCATTACGCGATGAGTTTTTTGGTTGGCAGCACATCTCCAATGACAAAGTTTAACAGATCCTCTTTTGATAGTTCATCAAGCCCGAGTGATGCTAATGTTCTGCCTTCTGCAAAAAAGTCTCTTGTTAAAATTCCGCCACACATCTCAATCAAACGGTTACATTCAGGCATATTAATCCCTAATTTGTCACCTAATGATGATAACAAAACTAGCCCCATAGGCACATCTTCAGTTACGTAGCGGTTATCGAAACTATACGGTCCAGGAGGCGATGAAATTTTATAACTTTCAAAAACGGCTTTAGGATTTTGGTTAAGATCTTCTTCATTCCTAAATAAACAGGCTTTTAGATAGGGGATAGGTTCACAGCCCAAGGCTGTTAACACCGCCATTTTTTCAGCGTCTAATTTGTCAATCATCAACCATGCCATTTCAGTTGAAAGCGCATCCCGGTACATATAGGGGACTTCATCAGGATGATGTTTTGCACAATACTCAAGCATTGGATACATCACATACAAGCCTATTGTGTGAACAATGATATTGGGATTATGCAGTGCTGATTCAAATATATGCTTTCGAACGCTGTTCATTTCAATGTCGTAGGCCGGGAATAAGCGCGATGCTATGGTCATGCCTTCAGCTGTTCTTGTGGCGGGGAAAAACGATAGTGAGTTTCTAGCATTTTTGAACAAGACTTTCACTGTGCCAGGTGCAACAATTCTTGCATCGTTAGGAGTCGATTCTCCTTCGGCAAAGATAGGGTTATTGGTGCAATATTTTTTATAAAAGATACTACCGGCGTATCCAGGTATTAAGATAACAAGCTGATCATCCTGAAAATACTTTGCGATTCTTTCTGCTAAAGCTGGATGGTATGTGGTTTGAATAAAAACCATTACAACATCAGCTCCGTTAATCGCTTCTTTGGGATCTCGAGTAATCAATTCCAGTGGTTGAAAAGTTTTTTCGGCATCATCAGCGCTATCGGTAAAATGGCCATTTTTGGTGTTATCGATACAGTATATGCCCTTGTTTTTGACCATTTCTTCAAAATGATCATCATGAGTAATACGATTCGAAGTTTTCAGTAGTGTTACTTTATGTCCTGCCTCAGCAGCCATAAACGCACAAGCAGAACCTGCATTGCCTGCTCCAACTATGGTGATTTTCATTTTATTCCTTTGTCTTTATGTTTTTATTCAAGATGTTATTAAATTTAAGCCTCTTGAAAATATAAGCCCTTGGAAATATGAAAGCATGGAGATGTGGAAACATGGAGATGTGGAAACATGGAGATGTGGAAACATGGAGCTGTGGAAACATGGAGATGTGGAAACATGGAGATGTGGAAACATGGAGA